>JABGTH010000191.1 GCA_018647275.1 Paracoccaceae bacterium | reverse complement strand
TGCTGGAACTGGCGCACAAGGGCGTCCGCAATTCCAAGCGACTCGCGCTGTGAAAGGGCCGTTGCATATTCTTGGTCTAACATAGAGTTAAACGTCTTCAGGCCTTCATTGTTTAGCAACGGGTCAGCTAATTGCGCAGATCGCGCGCTCGACAGAATGGATTTGACGAACAAAGCTTCAAATTGTTCGGCCACTTCGCCTAACTTTTCACGCTCTGATGGACCGTGTGCCACAATAGGTTTTGTCGTGCTCGCGACAGGCCCGGAGGCCATTTTCAAGACAGTGGAACTGATCGTAGTCATGGTGCGTCCTTCTCAAGCTAGATCAAATGATGATGAGCTGAGCGCGCAAAGCACCTGCTACTTTCAAGGCCTCAAGAATGGCCACCAAATCTGACGGTGTAGCGCCAATCGCATTGATTGAATCAACTACATCGCTCAGGCTAACGCCTGGATTAAAAAGGAAGGCGCGTGCAATTGGCTCATCAATAGCAATTTCTGTGTCAGCCGTTTCGATTGGATCACCGGGGGCGTTCACGATTGCACCGTCCAGAATAATCGTTTCATTCGTCGGCGTGACTTCAACGTCTTCGCGAATGCGAACCGTTAAAGAGCCGTGCGTAATGACCGCTGGCGTGACATTCACATTACCGCCAATCACAACAGTACCGGTGCGCGAATTCACGATGATCTGCGCAGGCGGTTCGGCGGGCTGCACTTCAACTTGCTCAATCAAACTCGCAAAAGACACTTTCTGCGACATGTCGCTTGGCGCCAAAACTCGAATAGAGGACGCATCAATCGGAACTGCCGTGTCGCCGCCAAACACAACGTTGATTGCGTCCGCAACGTTTGTAGCCGTTGAGAAATCCGCAAGGTGGAGATTAAGAATGAGGTAGTCATTCGTGATAAACGGGTTCTCAACCATCTTCTCAACGTTAGCGCCTTGTGGAACACGTCCAACCGTTGGCACGTTCACGGTCAATGACGACCCATCAGCACCAGAAACACCCATACCACCAACAAGAAGGTTGCCCTGCGCAATCGCATATGTTTCCCCGTCAACACCCAACAAAGGGGTCATCAAAAGTGTTCCACCACGTAGCGACTCTGACGATCCCAACGCAGAAACAGTCACATCAAGCGTTTGTCCCGGCTTCACAAATGCGGGCAAATCAGCCGTGACGATCACAGCTGCCGCATTTGATCCATCCAGCCCGTCCGCCTCTGTAACCATACCAAAACGCGACACCATGGACTGCAAAGACTGCAACGTTATACCTAAATCGCCATCGCCTGTGCCGGACAAACCAACCACCAGACCGTAGCCAACCAACTGGTTCGTGCGCACACCTGCGATGCTTGCGAGATCCTTGATACGATCCGCATAAACCCCATTCGCACCCCAAAAGGTAAACAACATAAAAATTGCCAAGATCGTATGAAATCTACGGGACATTCATCTACTCCTAGATAGAGTTCAGCGCTGAAAAAGCTTTTGGAATCCAACCGCGCTTCGCGGTATCGGCAAGATCGCCTGCGCCAATGTATGTAATCTCGGCATTCGCCAAACGGTTCGAATTCACAACATTGGTCGGGCTGATATCGCTCTGGCGAACAAGACCGCTCACCCGAACATATTCGTCTCCGTTGTTGAGCGTTAATTTCTTTTGACCCAGAACTTCCAAATTTCCATTGCTCATGACGCGCACAACACTGACAGTCACAAGACCTGTGAAACTATTTGACTGTTCTGCAGCCCCGTTGCCTTCAAAATTTTGTGCAGATCCCGTTGAGGCAACAGGAACGTTAAGCAAGTTTGGAACACTCAACGACAGGCTATCTGATTTAGCTGCTGACGCTGTCTGTGACTTGGTCGCTTGGAAAGACTCATTTAACGCAATCGTCAAAATGTCGCCAACCTTTGAGGCGCGCTGCTCAACAGCAAACAAGCCAGACGCGTTGGCATGGTAAATACTACCATCAGCTGGTCCTGTACGTTCGTTCGCCTCAGGCATAACAGGTTGAAAAGCATGGCTGGCTTCGTCTTCTACATAAGTCGAACAGGCGCCAAGAGCGCACAACATAAGAGCCGCGAACACTTTAGGGGTAAAAAACATGTGAGCACCTTAGAGGTTATTTGAAATGTAACGCATCATTTCGTCTGATGCTGTGATGGACTTGGAGCTGACTTCATAAGCACGCTGCGTTTCGATCATCTCGACCAATTGCTGAACGACATTGACGTTTGAGGACTCCAAAGAGCCCTGCACCAGCTTGCCAATGCCCTGCGCTTGCGGGGACGCAACAGTAGGGTCACCACTGGCCGCCGTTTGAACCAGAAAGCTTTCTCCAACAGGCTGAAGCCCGCGAGGGTTTGCAAAAGAGGCAAGCGTAAGCTGGCCCACCTCTTGCGGCTCTTTTTGCGCGGCACTTCGAACCGAGACGATCCCATCTTGGGAGACATTCACCTCCACCACATCATCAGGAATTCGAATCTCAGGCTGAACAACATATCCACTGGCTGTCGTCAGAGCACCTTCAGCACTGCGCGAGAAAGAACCGTTACGCGTATATCCAACACGTCCATCTGGAATCAAAACCTGAAAGAAACCTTGCCCGTCAATCGCTAAGTCAAACGAGTTGTCTGTGTTAACCATCCCGCCCTGGGAATACAGCTTCTGCGTATTCACTGCGCGTACACCTGTTCCGAGCGCCAACGCAGACGTGAGTTCCGTGCCCTCTGATGTCTGATCGCCACCGCCACGCTTGACTTGGTAGAGTAGGCTTTCGAAATTAACGCGGTCGCTCTTAAAGCCAACCGTATTCAAGTTAGACAAGTTGTTCGCGATAACCTGCATGCGCGTTTGTTGCGCATTCAGGCCCGTCTTTGCGACGTGCATTGCATTGGAAGACATTGGCGGCTCCGTAATCTATTCGTTCAATGCTATAATGCAACTGATGTGCCAAACTGAGCCGAAATAGAAAACTAAACCAATATCACTGAGGCAAACGCATAATCCGGCTTGTGCCTTCGTCAATTTCTTGTGCCAATGAAATAAACTTGACGCTCATTTCAAATTTCCGCTGGCTTTCGATGTTTTTGACAAGTGCCGTGATCGTGTTCACGTTGCTGCTTTCCAAAAAGCCCTGCGAAATACGTGCGCGTTGATCGGGTTCAGGAAGTGGATCGCCGTTTGACGGTCTAATATGGCTATCAATCGACTTTGAAAGTTTCACATCTGCTGCCGACGTCGTCGCAATAATTGGCCCCGGCACAAAAGTACCTTCTGGTGCGCCAAACAACTCGACCTGAATTTGCCCTGTTTCTTCGACAACAATCCGTCGTGCTTCAGGCAACTGGATCGGGTTCATGTCCGTGTCGAGCAAACGACTGCCTGCCCCATCTATGATGAAACGTTCTAAATCGAATCCAAAATCACCCCGTCGAGACAACGCAGGATCACCTCCCGTAGCCGGAGCAATCATAAAATAACCTTCGCCTCGGATCGCGGCGTCCATCGGCTCACCGGTGTTTTGCATCGCACCCTGCTCCGCTGAGAACAGCGTACCTTTTCCTTGCCGGCTAAAGACACGCGAGCGGAATTCGTCAAACGATTGAAGGGCTTGGGCTTCACGCGTCACGACAAGGTCAGCACGATAGCCTGGAACATTCACGTTGGCCATGTTCTGCGAATTTACAGTCAGATCCGAACTAATATTGCGCATACTGTTCAGAGCGATGTGAATATTGCGATCCATGTTGAACCTTTCTTGTTATGAAGACCCGCTCATCCCAAGCGGGTCTCGACATTAGTCATCAGATTAAGTTCGGATGTTGATGATCGTCTGTGTCAGCTGAGTAGACGTTTCAATCGCTTTAGAAGACGCTTGAAAGTTTCGCTGAGCAGTAATCAAATTGACGAGCTCTTCCGTGATATCCACATTCGAACGCTCTAACGCGCCAGATTGGATCGAACCGAAACCTTCTGTGCCAGCTTCACCAATCAACGGTTCACCCGATGTTGCCGTCTCAACGAAAGTCGCATTACCAACCTGTTTCAAACCGTTCTGGTTGTTGAAGTTCGCGAGAACAATTTTGCCAAGCGGCTTGTTTTGACCATTGGTATAATTCGCACGCAGCAAACCTGTTGCATCGATATTAAGTCCATCCAATCGACCAGAGGTGAAGCCGTTTTGCTCAAGGTTGTTAACAGCAAACGGTGTCGCTAACTGCGTTGAACTGCTGAAATCGATATCAAGCGAAATCGAGAATGAATCGCTCTGGGATTCATAGCGCGTCATGCCTTGAGGGCTGATCAACTTTCCCGTTTTGTCGAAGGTCAACTCTCCCTCATCTAGGTAAAGTGGGTAGTAATCTGCCACAAGGTTGTCTGGCTCGGTATCTACGATATCGCCGTTCTCGTTCACGTAGAGCGGAATGCCATTTTCATTCGTAGCCTGAACCAATTTTGCAATTGTCGGAACGCTGCCCACACTCAACGGAACGTCATCCAAGCCGAGCTTCGCAGGCCCTTTGACGCGGATTGTTGATGTGTCACCCGTTGTCCCTGTCGTGAAAACAAAGTTGTTTTCAGTCGGCTGGTACTTAACCGTGACACCACCAATAGTTTGACCAGTTTCTGGGTCGCGCATTTGGTTGATACGTTGCTCAAGTAGTTCGGCCAAGGTTGTGCCGATATAGTTGCCACCTGGGATCTCAATATTCGCGTTCACTCCGTTGACGGACACGTTGAAAGTGGTTTCAAAATTCGCGGGATTTAGGAAAACAGGCTGGCTGTTCAGAGGATCTTTTGCAGGTCCGCCAATCGCCTTTGCTGGTTCCGATTTCAAACCCGTACCTTCCAAGAAACCAACACTTACAGTTGAACCAACACCCATCAAATGGCTTTTGCCGTCTGCCAGAACACGTGAGGCCAAATCGAT
>JABGTH010000248.1 GCA_018647275.1 Paracoccaceae bacterium | reverse complement strand
TGCAGCCCCAGAAATTGGCTAACCAATGTTTTGGAAGGGAGTTTCCATGAAGAAAGTCTATGGATCAACTGCAGAGGCCCTAGAGGGCGTGTTGTTTGATGGCATGTTTATCGCCTCGGGCGGTTTTGGCCTATGCGGCATACCTGAATTATTGCTGAATGCGATCAAAGAGGTAGGCACCAAGAACCTGACCTTTGCTTCGAACAACGCGGGCGTTGATGATTTTGGCATCGGTATCTTGCTGCAAACCAAGCAGGTCAAAAAAATGATCTCCTCTTACGTCGGCGAGAACGCCGAGTTCATGCGCCAATATCTAAGCGGTGAACTTGAACTGGAATTCAATCCTCAAGGTACCCTGGCAGAACGTATGCGTGCTGGCGGATGCGGAATTCCGGGTTTCTACACCAAGACAGGTGTCGGCACTGTGATCGCTGATGGTAAAGAGCATAAAAACTTCAATGGTGAGACCTACATCATGGAAGAAGGCATTGTTGCCGATTTGGCCATCGTCAAAGCTTGGAAAGCTGATGCGACTGGGAACCTTGTGTTTCGCAAAACAGCCCGCAACTTTAATCCTCCCGCAGCCATGTGCGGCAAGATCTGTATCGCTGAAGTGGAAGAGATCGTTGAAACTGGCTCACTTGATCCAGATACAATCCACCTGCCCGGTATCTATGTGCACCGCATTGTCCAAGGTGATCATGAGAAACGCATCGAACAACGCACAGTACGGGAGGCCTAAGTCATGTGGGATCGCAATCAAATGGCGGAACGCGCCGCGCAAGAACTACAAGACGGCTGGTACGTAAACTTGGGCATCGGTATCCCAACTCTTGTATCCAACTACATTCCCGAAGGAATCGAAGTTACCCTGCAATCTGAGAATGGCATGTTGGGTATGGGTCCCTTCCCCATTTCTGGTGACGAAGACGCGGACCTGATCAATGCAGGCAAGCAAACAATCACCGAATTGCCACAGACCGCATATTTCGACAGCGCCCAGTCTTTTGGTATGATCCGTGGCGGTAAGATCGCTATGGCAATCCTTGGCGCGATGGAAGTGGCTGAAAACGGTGATCTTGCGAACTGGATGATTCCGGGCAAGCTGGTTAAAGGCATGGGCGGCGCGATGGATCTAGTTGCAGGCGTTGGCCGCGTAGTGGTTGTAATGGATCACACGAACAAGCACGGCGTCAGCAAAGTTCTCAAAGAATGCACACTACCTCTAACAGGCAAGTCCGTCGTTGACCGCATCATCACCAACCTAGGTGTTTTAGATGTCGTCGACGGTGGACTGAAAATCGTCGAGACCGCAGATGGAGTTACAGAGGGCGAGTTGCGCGCTGCGACTGAGGCTAAGATAATCTAACCAAGCCAAAATGTACATTAGCAGAAACCGCGCCCTTATTTATGGTGCGGTTTCTTTCGTTTTAGTACGGCCCACTTCATTGCCGCAAAACGCAGCCAACTGAAATAAACTGTGGTGGTGTGTAGCTCAGGGCAGCAATGCCGCCCTCCGTGGATCTTACGCGGTTAGGCCCTCTGGCTCAGCCAAACCATTTGCACGGCAACAAGCCGTGATCGTATTCGCAAGCAAACAAGCAATCGTCATAGGGCCAACGCCACCTGGAACAGGTGTAATCGCCCCAGCAACAGCCGAAACTTGCGCGTAATCGACGTCACCCAATAGTTTGCTTTTACCCGGTTTATCGGGATGCGGTGTGCGTGTGATACCAACGTCAATGACAACTGCACCTGATTTAACCCAATCAGCCTGCACCATCTCTGCGCGCCCTACAGCAGCAACTAGGATATCGGCACGGGCACAAACTTCTGCCAAGTTATCCGTCCGAGAGTGGGCAATTGTCACTGTGCAGTTCTCTTGCAACAACAGCTGCGCCATCGGCTTGCCGAACAGGTTTGAACGACCGATAACCACAGCGTTTTTTCCAGCCATGTTTCCAATCTGATCACGTAGAAGCATCAGGCAACCAAGCGGCGTGCACGAGACCAGTCCGGTCTCCCCGCTGGCCAGAAGACCCGCATTAACAACGCTAAGGCCATCGACGTCTTTCGACGGGTCGATGCGCGCAACAACTGCGCGCTCATCTAAATGATCAGGCACAGGGAATTGGCAAAGAATACCGTGAACACTATCGTCAGTATTTAGTTTATCAATAAGGCCAAACAAGACCTCCTCGGATACATCTCCTGGAAGTCTGTGTTCAAAGCTGTTCATTCCAACTTCAACAGTCTGTTTGTGCTTTGCCGCGACATAAACCTCAGACGCGGGGTCTGCACCCACCAGAACCACAGCCAAACCCGGTGTAATCCCGTTATCAGTTTTCAAGCGGGTTACATGTTCCCCAACTTGACCACGCACATTGGCCGCAAAGGCCTTTCCATCAATAACCGTTGCCGCCATTGCGCAATTCCTTTTGGTTTCTTTAGACTAAAAGAC
>JABGTH010000227.1 GCA_018647275.1 Paracoccaceae bacterium | reverse complement strand
TACCCAAGGCCGGACTCGAACCGGCACTCCTGTTACAGAAGTGGATTTTGAATCCACCGCGTCTACCATTCCGCCACTTGGGCCTCATAAGCCTCCTCTAACGTTCTCTTTGGGCGGCGTAAAGTGCATATTTCGGCTCTTTTTAAGACCCTTTGACATTTGTGCGTTTCCCACGGCATTACACCTTTAAAAATAAGTGTTCTAAGGGATCAATTTAAAATGTTAAAAAGACTTTACGCCTGGACTATTCGTATGGCCGAACACCAAAATGCATTGTGGGTTCTGGCATTAGTCGCATTTGTCGAAAGTTCTTTTTTTCCGATTCCTCCAGACGTCATCATGATTCCAATGATCTTGGCGCAGCCGCGTCGCGCATGGTTGATCGCGGGCGTCGCCCTAGTGGCTTCGGTCCTTGGTGGATTGTTGGGATACGCAATTGGCGCACTGGCGTTTGAAACGATCGGCGAACCGATCCTTGCCAGCCTTGGCAAAGCGGATTCTATGGCGGAGTTCAGCACACGCTTTAATGACATGGGTTTCTGGGCCATCCTCACCGCTGGTGTGACCCCCTTCCCTTATAAGGTCATCACAATCATGTCCGGCTGGACCGAAATGGCGTTGGCGACGTTCATCATGACCTCAATATTGGCGCGCGCGTTGCGTTTTTTTGTCGTCGCGGCATTACTGCGCACCTTTGGCGCACCAATTCGTGATTTCATTGAGCTCCGTTTAGGCCTTATGTTCACATTATTCGTGGTGATCTTAGTCGCCGGTTTTGCAGCGGTGAAGTTCCTATGACCCAGAAACAATATTTTATAGCAGCGGCTCTTGGCTCTGCCGCATTGATGTTGGGGGCCCTCGCCTTTCAACATATTGGCGGCATGGCCCCGTGCAAGCTGTGTATCTGGCAACGTTACCCACACATGGTTGCCATTGCTTTGGGTGCGCTTGCGCTAAGTTTTGAGAATGCATGGTTGCGCACTGGCATCATTTTAGCAGGTGCATCTTCTGCAGCAATCACAGCCGTCATTGGCGTTTATCATGCAGGTGTCGAACAGGGCATCTTTGAAGGTCCCACCAGTTGTACCTCAAGCGCAATCGACAACATGAGTGCGGATGATCTGTTGGCTCAGATCATGGCGGCCCCTTTGGTGCGCTGCGATGATATTCCATGGCAACTGGCAGGCATCAGCATGGCAGGTTGGAACGCCATCGTCTCAATTGCTCTCGGTGGTATTTGGCTGATGGCCTTAAAACGCCGTTAAGTCGACTTGCGTGTTGTAAGCAGCAAACTGGTTTCACTGGCGACAATACCATCTAGCCTGCGAATGCGGGTCAAAACCTCGTCAAAGCTCTCGAGTGTGTCTGTTCCAACTTCGACGATCACATCCCAACGCCCATTGGTTGAGTGAACTGCCCTCAATTCGGGCATGCCATTGAGTTGGCGAATGATCTTGTCTGTTCCACGCCCCTCAATACCGATCATCATAAGGCCACGCACGGGATCACTTAATGTGTCCTGCCGCATCACAACGGTAAAACCAACGATCTCACCCTTTTGGCGCAGCCGCTCAATACGCCCTCTGACCGTAGTCCGCGAAACGCCCAATCGTGCCGCCAAATCAGACAGCGATGCACGCGCGTCATGGCGAAGGGCAGCAATTATGGCGACATCCGTTTCGTTCATAGTTTCGTCCATAGTGTTTAATTAGGTTTCGTTATGGTCAATTTGATGACTGCAATGCAACCAATTCATTCATCATATTGCTCTCAAAGCTAAAATGGGACCAATAATGAACACACATGATATCACGCTCATCGGCGCCCCGCTGGATTGTGGCAAGCAACGCGCTGGATGCCTTATGGGTCCAGATGCGTACCGCACGGCCGGTTTACCGGAGGCATTGCGCGAATTAGGCCATAGCGTCCAAGACGCAGGTAATGTCACGCCCAATGCACACAAGTCCGCGCCGTCTGACACTATATACGCCCTTCTCGAAAACATCGCATGGACCGAAGCACTCGCCGACGCTGCACAATCCGCAATGAGCGGCAGTGTTCCTATCTTTATGGGTGGGGATCACGCCCTATCACTTGGCACCGTTTTGGGCGTTGCACGCCATGCGGCACAAGTCGACCGGCCATTGTTCATCCTGTGGCTCGATGCACATACGGATTTCCACACCCCCCACACCACCAGTTCTGGCAACCTGCACGGCACCCCCGTTGGCTATTTGTCAGGGCGCGACGGGTTCGATGGGTTTCCAACATTTAAACACC
>JABGTH010000112.1 GCA_018647275.1 Paracoccaceae bacterium | reverse complement strand
TGACCGCCCAGCAAGCGGGCATGACGGCCCTATTTGTCGTGCTTATCGAGGCCTAAGCGGTGATCCCCAAAGGCACAATGAACGATGTTGCAGCTAGTTTTTTAATCCATTTGTACAATGCCCACTTTTGGGTTTAGACGTGGCCGATCAGAGGCTTTACAAAGATATTGTGTCACTTTTTTGCGGTTATGGTCACTTGTTAAAGCTCTAGGTGCGAGACTTTTCAAATGTTATCCAGGCTTGTTCAAACAATTCGAAATCAAACCCCATTCCGCGGGCAGGTTTTAATATTAAATTTTCTGTCGACAACAACTTTTCGATTGCTTTCTCTAGTGTGCTAATTACGTCCTCTGGTATTACTAAGGCACCGTGACGGTCGGCGTGGATCAAATCGCCTTCGGTAACTGTCATCCCAAAAACCTCGACTTGGGTTCCAATCTCTTGAACATGAACAAAGCCGTGGCTTGGACCGATTGACCCTGCAATAACTGGATAACCCGTCGGGACATCCCCTAGATCGCGCATAACACCGTTTGTCAGCGTGCCTGAGAGCCCAAATCCTTTGTGCACAGTCGTGTTTATCTCTCCCCAATAGGCACCGATACAATCAGGGAAGTCGGTGTCCTCAACAACGGCCACTGCAGGCATTGGGGCATCGGCCATATGTTTGTAATAGGCCATGCGGCGCGCTTTGATTACTTCAGGGGCTTCGGTTGGTGCTTTGACGGCAGCGATCTTAGCCGTCCGGGCATATCCAACAATTGCTGGTTCATCCGGTGCACTGCACAGCATTGTACCACGAGTAAATGCATCGAAGCCGCGTTTCCCTTGAGCGACTTCGATGGCGTTACAAACTGTAGGCGTGTCCACAGATTGAAGGAGTTTTAGAAGTGATGGTGTCATGATCTGTTATCCCTTCACCAATGCAGCGCCTTCGGAGAGGCTGGTCAGTTTTGCATATGCTATGTCTGGGTCAACTGTACCGAAGCCAGCAAAGGTTCCGAATCCACAATCAGATCCTGCAATAACACGATCCGAGCCAACGATCCCTGTGAAGCGTTCGATGCGTTGCGCCACCAACTCTGGATGCTCGACAAAGTTTGTGGTGGTGTCAACAACGCCGGGCACAAGAACTTTGTTGTCAGGAATTTCAGATTTGCGATCACGAAAAACTGTCCATTCGTGAGCATGGCGTGGATTTGATGTTTCAAACAACAGGTATTGCGCCTTGGTTGACATAAGGGTCGAGAAAACAGTGTCCATCGGGATGTCGCAACAATGCGGTCCCTCGTAGTTGCCCCAACAGATGTGGATGCGCACCTTGTCCTCTGGGACGTTTTCTAAGGCGTGGTTCAGGGCTTCAACGTGAGAGGCGGCAACCTTTAAGAACTCTTTGTCAGATAGGTCTTGGAACAGCATGTGGCGCGATAGTGCGAGGTCTGGGCAGTCCAGTTGCAGATCAAGGCCAGAGGCGACAATGGTTTCGTATTCTTCGCGCATCGCGTCTGCGAGAGCTGCTAAATACGCTTCGCGGGTTTTGTAGTGATCGTTCTGCAAGAACAATGAAACCACGCCCGGTGATGCAGCGTTCATAAAGCCGCGTTTGGCGCCGTGGTGCGCCATTGCCCCCTTTAGATTGTCGATGTCCTTTTGCAGTTCACCTTGACCTTTTGAAGTTACATCACTGGTGCACATCGGACGCGCGTATTGAGGTGTTCCACCATCGTTTGCCAGACGTTTTAAAAAGCCTGGGAACATTTTTAAATCTGCTGGCGCATTGCGTGGGCTATCACCAGAAAAACCTGTATAGCGGTCCTTAACATAAGTGGCATATGAGATTTTTGAGGTCTCGCCATCACTGACAATATCGATACCAGCTTTGACCTGTTTGGCTACAGTTTCATTAACTGCTGATGTCATAGCCGCATCAAAAGCGGCTTGGTCGAAAGGTTGTTCGTTTTCGCGCGCGAAAATGAAATCTACAACATCTTGGCTACGCGGCAAGCTGCCCACATGTGAGGTCAGGATTTTGGTCATGGTGCTTCTTTCAAATTAAACATGAGTCTGGTGTTATCTTCCGGTCCAAGTTGGCCCCGCAGCATCATCGTTGGAAATGACGCGATACAGGCTTGCTTCGCCTGTCATTGAGGGCTGTAGCGTGTGAGCATGACCTGCTGGCAGCAGACACGTATCACCAGGGTTCAATGTTGATGATCCACCATCCCAAGATAACTTCCAGTGGCCACGCATCGGCATCAAAACCACTGAATGATCGATGGAAATGGAGGCGTTCGTCAAAGACCCGCGTGTAATGAATTCGACATCAAAGCCAGGTTTGTCTGGTAAAATGGCGTCACAACCAATGACTTTGGCTGGCGATTTGCCCGCAAGCCCCATCAGATCAAGGTAGCGCGCGACATGGCGTGGGATCACGTCCAAAGCTGCGGGCTCCGGTATTTTGGCAAGTTCCGCATCGCTCAGAACGGGCATGGGGTGCACGTCCTGGGGCAATGTGACCCCTTGTTTGG
>JABGTH010000154.1 GCA_018647275.1 Paracoccaceae bacterium | reverse complement strand
TATGTCCGTTGATGGACTACATTTGCCGGCCCTTGGTGTGTACGCCGTAATCTTTGACGTTCTCGATGGTCCACACGCAGGCACATACCACGGCGCGGCCTCTCTTGGGGTGCGCCCGATGTTTGGGGAAAATAAACCCAATATCGAAACCTTCGTGTTCGATTTCTCTGGTGATTTATATGACGCTCAGGCCTCTGTCGCGCTGGTCGCGTACCTGCGCGGAGAAGAGAACTTTGATAGCCTTGAGACCCTGATTACGCAAATGAATGCCGACTGTGCTCAAGCGCGTGAAATTTTGGGGGCCCTATGACCAAATTTGCCGCCAAATTTTGGGAGCGTAAGCCGCTAGCAGAAATGAACCCAGCAGAATGGGAAGCGCTGTGTGACGGCTGTGGCAAATGCTGCCTCAACAAGTTGGAAGACGAAGACAGCGGCGAAGTGGCCCTGACCAACATCGCCTGTCGCCTATTGGATGACGCGACATGTCGCTGCGTACATTACGAAAACCGCCACCAATTCGTGCCCGATTGCATCGTTTTAAAACCTGAAAATCTAGACACTCACGCTTATTGGATGCCCACAACCTGCGCCTACCGTTTGCTGTGGGAAGGCAAGCCATTGCCAGAATGGCATCCTCTGGTGACGGGAAACCCCAATTCCGTGCATGAGGCGGGCATAAGCATTAAAGGGCAAACCCTATCCGAATTTGATATCCCAGAAGAAGATTGGGAAGATCACATTATCGAGGAACCAAAGTAATGTTTTTTGCATCCGACAACGCAGGCCCTGCCCTACCTGAAGTGATGCAAGCCCTGGCTAACGCCAACTCCGGCTACCAAAAGCCCTACGGCAACGACACCATCATGGACGAGGTCCGCAGAACCCTGCGTGATCTATTTGAAGCGCCAGAGGCCACGATATATCTAGTCACGACTGGAACGGCTGCGAACGCACTGGCCTTGGCCAGCTACACAGAGCCGTGGGACACCATCTTTTGCTCACCCGTTGCCCACATCCATGAGGATGAATGCAACGCACCCGAATTTTACGCAAGCGGTGCCAAACTCACCTTGGTGCCTGGCTCCGACCGCATGACGCCCCATGCCCTGCGCGCCACAATCACAAACGAACAAAACCGCGGCGTCCACGGGCCACAACGCGGGCCCGTATCGGTCACACAAGTAACCGAACAAGGCGGCGTTTATAGCGTTGAAGAAATACAAGCGCTCTGCGCCTTGGCCAAAGAATTCGACCTGCCCGTTCACCTAGACGGCGCACGCTTTGCCAATGCTCTTGTTGCACTCGGCTGTACGCCTGCTGAAATGACGTGGAAAGCCGGCGTTGATATGGTCAGTTTTGGCGGTACTAAAAATGGCTGTATGGGTGTCGAAGCCGTGATCTTTTTTGAGCCCTCCAAAGCATGGGAATTTGAACTGCGCCGCAAACGCGGTGCGCATCTATTGTCCAAACATCGCTACCTTTCAGCACAGATGTCAGGATACCTCAAAGAGGACGCTTGGCTAAAGGCAGCAACCAAAGCCAACGACAACTGCACCCATCTGCTTAGCGGTCTAAAAGCCAATGGCGCAAATATCCTGCACTCTGTTGATGCAAACATCATCTTCGCCACATTTCCACGCGCAGTGCACCAAAAGCTATTGGGCAGTGGCGCGGTTTACTATGTGATGGGTGGTGATGTGGACGCAGGTGATCCAGACGAACAATTGATGGCGCGATTTGTGTGTGATTGGTCTCTCAGCACGCAGCAGATCGACCAGTTTATCTCACTCTTCTAAAGCACCTAAAAACGCGCGAATGACGTCCGCCACCTGTTCGGGGTGCGTTAGCGGTGCCATGTGGCCTGCACCTTCAATGCTGGCGCTGGTAGCATCAGGTAAACGCCGCGCGATTGCTTCATTGATAAAGCCTGCGACCTCATTTGACGCACCACCTTTGATCAACAAAGCAGGCATTGTTGCGCGCGCGAACATATCGTTCTTCAGCAATCCCGCGCTGTCCGCTTCCAAGAACGGCGCACTGCCAACAACAAAATCAATACGGTCGGTCATATAGCTGCGGGCACGCGGTGAAAAATCGGCCCATTTGGTACCATCGCCCCAAACACGATTAAAGCAACGCGCAGCCGTTTCGCGGTCACCTACGGCCCAAGCCGCATTGAATTCCACGTTCACATCAAGAGCCGCAAACATTTCGTCAGGATAGTCCGCAATCGCGGGCGCAAAATAGACAGGTTCAATCATT
>JABGTH010000051.1 GCA_018647275.1 Paracoccaceae bacterium | reverse complement strand
CATCTTCCGCTCTATCGCCAGTCCCAGATGTTCGCCAATGAGGGTATAGATTTGAGCGGTGCACTCATGGCGGGATGGGTCGGCAAATGCACCAAACAGCTAGAACACGTGTCAGATGCGATCCGCGATCATGTGTTTGAGGCGCAGGCGATCTTCATGGATGATACAACGGTCAAGCTGCTCCAGAAGGGCAATGGCTGTGGTAAGAACAAGACTAAAACCGCACGGTTGTGGGTCTAGGCCAGAAAAGAAGATACTTGGGCCAGCGGAGTACACCCCGCGGTGTGGTACCAATTCTCCACCAGACGAGGGGCTAAACATCCCAGTCAGCATCTCGCGACCCACGAGGGCTTTGCTCATGCGGACGCCTATGCTGGGTATAATGAAGCGTACCGAACGGGACGCATCAAAGAGATGGCCTGCATAGCGCATGTGCGGCGTGAGCTCTTTGATCTTTATAAAAGCACATAGCTGCCTCTGGCAGGCGAAGCTGTGCTGCGGATTAAAAAGTTCTATGATGTTGAGACACAAGCGCGGTTCCTACCGGCTGCGGAGCGCGTGGCCCTGCCTCAGGAATACGCCAAGCTGATCGTTGACGACCTAGAAGCCTGTTTCAAAGAGCAACTGGGTAAGATCTCCAGCAAGACGCCGCTGGTAAAGGCGATTAAATATGCGCTTGCACGTCTGCCAAAGGCGCGGCCCTATCTCGACAACGGCTTTCTTGAGTTGGACCACAACACAGCTGAGAACGCAGTGCGCCCTGTGGCCGTTGGACGTAAGAACTATCTATTCATGGGATCAGAAGCGGGCGGTAAATTTGCAGCAATTGCTTATAACCTCATCGAGACCGCCAAGATGAACAAGGTAAACCCAGAAGCCTGGCTGGCTTGGGTCCTCGAACGCATCCAGGATCATCTAGCAAGCCGTATTGCAGAGTTGCTACCGTGGGCGTATCAGTACATGATTGACGCATCTGAGTGTGACGCTGAGGCAGAAAACGCCGCTTGATTAGCGGCAGCGTTGATGTTTACAGCAGCTCTCATCAGCTCGACGAGAGATCTAAAAAATCAACCTGTTTTGGCGCAAGCGCCACGGCGTTGCAGTTTTTCAGCGGCCTGCTAAGTAACTTTTACCCTTGACCTCAATCTCTTGAATGACTTCAGGCGGACGGTTTGGGTCAGATATTTCCCGCCAATTCTTCTAGGCTGACGTCACCAGCAGACATGCCATCAATAAATGCGGCGATTTCAGCGTCCTGCTGCTCGAAGATACCGTTTGCTACTGTGACCATCATCAAATGGCTCCATTTTTGTTATGACATGGCTCGCCACATCTCCTCAAGAAATGCACTCACTGTGTTCACTTCAATGAACGCACTTCATGTGGGAAACCGCTCCGTATGCCCATTATGCGAGCCCACATAGCGCCTTAGTCAGTGTCGGTTAACAATGTCTTTTTTGTTCGCCTGATGCCGCTGAGCAAGCTTTTTCATCAGCTTACCTTTCTCAGGGATAAATCGTGCAGGTCTAGGCTGAAAATCAGGATCGCAAATCTCCGGGAACAGTGTTTGGATTTCCAACCGTCCTTCCGGTGAGACTGCCTTCAAAGCCTCGGGGCCTATGAACAAGCTTTCCGATGGTGTGCCATTGGACCACACAATCTGGTGATCATCGAACAGCATGTGCCAGTATTCTACGCCATCAGGATTGTGTTCAAGGATATCGATGCCATCCAAGGTCAGCAGTTTGTTGGCCGGGATCAACACTTCGCGTGTATCAAACATACGCTCAGCAATCATGGAACGCACAAAGATACGGTGTTGAGGGGATACAATTAGGTCTTGCTCAGGAAACCCAGCGCCCAACGCATCTGCACGGATAATGATGGGCTTAAGTCGCGGGTTCATTTGCAGATCAATACTGTCCAAACCAAGGGAGTCGATCCAGCGGATCTCTTGGTAATTCCCATCCATTGTCAGAACACGATCACCGACCGTGAGCGTTTCAATCGCACGCTCGCCATCAATCGTCTTGATCATCGTGCCACTGGCAAAACACAAAAGTCCAAAGTTGATCGTTTCAAAGTTCTCAAACGAGATACGGCCAACCGTGCCGCTTTCGTCACCAGATGTGATTTGGATCGTACCAGTACCACTGACACCTGGCGCATTATTATTCAGAATCGTTGAAAGTAAGATGCCATCAGCAACACCTGGCAGACCAGTATTCGTAGTGTTTGGACCAAAGTTGATCACCGTCCCACTTTGAAGCGTAAAGGTACCTACAGAGTTGTTGTCTAGATTGGATATTTCTGACCGCGCAAACAGAGTTCCTGTTGGATCAAACGTAGCGTCATCAATATCTGTATCATTGATCGTAATGATATCGTTTTCAGCGAGCGCTTCATCCGCAATGAACGTTTCAATGCTTGTGACCGTATCCGTGGTGCAATCGATAGCCTTAAAAACGGTGCCGTCGCCATCGTTATCAACAACGACAGTGACAGTCTCAGTGACATCAACAATCGTTGACGAAGCAAGCACTGTATACGTATCTGCGCCATCGCCGCCATCAATCGTGTCAGTGTCCGTCGAAGCAACAATGGTGTCGTTATCAGCGCCTGCGTTGATGGTATCGTTGCCTGTGCCACCATCTACGGAGTCATTCCCAGCGCCTGCGTTGATGAAATCGTTGCCTGTGCCACCATCAATCGTATCAGCACCGTTACCACCGTGGATGATATCGTTGCCTGTGCCTCCATCGACGGTGTCGTCCCCAACGCCTGCGTTGATGGTATCGTTGCCTGTGCCTCCATCGACGGTGTCGTCCCCAGCGCCTGCGTCGATGGTATCGTTACCGCCGTTGCCTTGAATACTGTCATCTGTACCGTCGATGATGTCGCCATCAGTATCGACAAAGCCGATACCCATGGATTGGCCCGCATTGGTTCCCTCTACGATACCGTTAGATAGAAGAGCATAAGAGGCCTGCGCATTATCGATATGAATTTCTTGGCCAGCTCCACTGGTTTTGGTGATCCGTATTGTCACGGCTAAATCATTTAGGGCGACCTTAGGTGAGCTGCTTATCACTGTTGCTGTGGAAAGCGCGTCTGTGCCATCAGTAGTGCCGTTCAGCGTACCAACGACGGTGTTGCCTGCCAAAATTTCCAATCTATAGTTAGAGGCAGTCGCATAATTAGGATCTCCAATGTCGATGGAGAACGTTATCTGTTCATCAGCGTTATATTTGTACCCGCTAAGAACTTGAGAAATCGTCGTCCAATTGTCTTCGAGATATCCAACATTCTCACCTTGGATGCCTCCAATGGCATCTTCGGCCTTGGGATCATAAACACCTACATTTACGCCCGATACAGCCCAGTCTGTTATCGCGGGATACTTGCCATCATAGTTGGTGGTATACTTGCCATCTTTAACCTTCTGAGTTTCGAACCCTGAGTTGTTCACTATAATTATCGACATTTAAAAATTCCTATTCGTAACTTTCAAGGTTGATCTACCCAACTTGTAGGATCACATATATTAACATGTTCAATGCGACTTCATGCATCAGATAGCGGCTTTGTCTTTGTATCTGACCAAAGAGTGGGCGCTCCTTTTGATCCTGCCACAAACAAGACCCGCGCTTTGGATTTCTGTAGGCGCGCTTCATTAGCAAGGACTTGCCTCGCAGAGCCGCAAAGATATGCGTTACAAGTCTGCGACCGCATGTCTCGTGGTAATGAACAGCCTTTAGAGCCCTGAAACAAACATCCGTTCCGGGCATGTCGTGATTTGATCTTATCGATATAGGCGTCTGCAATACCTTCATGATCGAGATCAGGTCTCGTTTCGGAGAATGCTGCTAAATCTGAAGCCTTCAAATACGCATGGTTCTGAAGCCCGAACTGACAACAATATCCGCTGCATGCACCACATAGAGCTCCAAGCGCATTCGAAGGATTACTTTGTGCAGCGCTACGAACTTTAGGTTCGATTGGTTCATCGGGCCGCTGACCTTCCGCCTCTACAATCTGAGGTGCGCATTGGATATCTATGAGCCGTGAACGCAGAGCTTTAATAGCGGTCTTTGTTGGCTGCTTCAGCTTCACGTCGAAGTGGGGGGATTGAAACGCAAGTTCAACGCGTGGCTCTTCCCGCCCACGTGTTGAGTTAAATGCGTCGAGATACCCTTGTGCGAGATGGGACTCATGGATGTGCCTTGTATCGGGTTCAATCGTGCAAAACACTTTGACGATCTCACGAAAAGTTGCGTGCTCCCAGTTAGATTGCCCACCTCCTTCCGCCCAACCCTGGACCAGTCCATCCACGATTTGCTCGATGTGATCCGGAAAACGCTTGGACAACGCCAAGCCACTTTCCAGCAAACCCCAAGCCAGCGGCATCATTCTAAAGGCCGTTGGCTTCGTCAAGCAAACCTGTCCATCAGACAAACACGTGTAATGGCTTAATCTACTATTAGTATTGACCAGAACCTCTTCTAAAACGGGCAGAGACTGCAGAAAATCCCGATGTTCATCCACGTCGTGCTTCTCACCACGGTAGAGATGGCGCAGATAGTTATACATTGTTCCAGACGCTGTTCTGCGTGGGGCCTTTTGGGATATTGCCCCATGCCAGCGCCCGAGAGCTCTTGACCAGGCATCTACACTGTCTGTCGCGATCTTCTCGCTTAAAGCTGGCCCACCATTGGCCTGCGCGATCAAAATCATATGTTCATCAATGAAGCCGATGTGCCGCTGGAACAGCTGATCGTCCTGCCCTACCTTCATCATGCCTGACAAACGGTTAAAAGCTAGATCACTCAAAGAACTGCCAGGCCGGAAATACTGAATGTCAAATGCCTGTGACCCAACAGTCAGCTTATACAAAGTGTACAGATAGTACTTACCCGCAGGCTCTATGTTTGCCGCGCCCGAAGCTCCCGTTGCAGCATTTACCAGCTTACAGATTTGCGCACCAAATTGCTGCACAAATACTCTAAAATCTGCCCAATTTTGGTTCCGCGCATCGACCAAACCCACAGCCTGAGAGGTATCACGCATGACGTAGCCCTCCATGCTGCCTAAAGGTAACACCCCGCGGACATTGATCTAGTTCGGATTGTGCGGATGACTGGAGCCGATTGCGTTTGCCTATGGCTAATAGGATCCTAGCCAGAGCAGGATTTGAGCCGTGAATTGTTAGGGGCAACGCTGGCAAGGAGCTTGAACGCAAGAGTAAATTTTGCTTGGTCAAGCAAACTGTAGATGAGTTATTCATTAGGCATCAACCATTAGCTTTCTCCTATCGTACTATGTAACGACAGTTTATTCGCGACCTTTAGCGATGACCCTTGCCCGCAGGGATGCTTTAGAACATATCAACCGGAGTCATGCTCTACGATTAGTTTTGAATTTCCATTGAGAAATGTTGTTGTAGTCATTTTTTAGTCCTTATTTTTCTGAAAAAATAGTCAGATGGCCCCGAAAGCCACCATAGCATCTGACCTCTACGTTAGCCTCCAAAGCAGAGGGGTTAGAATAAACCACTCATGAAGAAGCAATATCTTGGGTGCTTGTGATGAAAGGTTCAGGGATAGGCAGACAGCCCCATGCGACACATTGCGATGGCGTTCTGCGCCCGCGCCCTTTAGCCTGTCAGCCTGGAGCATCAAAGCGAGCACCTAAATGTCATCACGCCTGCCCATTTTTTTCATTGTCGCGACTGTTGCAATCGATGCGATGGGCATAGGATTGATCATGCCCGTGATGCCCGATCTTTTGCGCGAAGTGGACGGAGGCAATCTGAGCGAGGCGGCTATTTGGGGCGGTATCCTCGCCACGACATTCGCAGTGATGCAGTTCCTGTTCGGCCCTATCATTGGCTCGCTTAGCGATCAGTACGGGCGCAAACCGATCCTCGTGGTGTCGCTGATAATCATGGCGCTGGTCTATGCCATGTCCGCACTCGCGACCAGCATTTGGGTGCTCTTCATAGGCCGCATACTTGGCGGAATATCCTCCGCAACCCATGCGACAGCGGCAGCATATATGGCGGATGTGTCAAAACCGGATGAGAAGGCTGCGAACTTTGGCCTGATTGGCGCAGGCTTTGGCATCGGCTTTGTGCTTGGCCCCGTTGTTGGCGGTCTTTTGGCCGAATT
>JABGTH010000052.1 GCA_018647275.1 Paracoccaceae bacterium | reverse complement strand
TGGCGTTGCGACTGCGCAGCAGCACCAAGGCAAAGAGCTTTCCTACAATAACATCAATGATACAGATGCGGCGTTTGAACTGGTCAGCGAATTCGATCCAAGTGAAGGTCCAGCTGTCGCAATCATCAAACACGCAAACCCGTGCGGCGTTGCGCGCGGTGATACATTGGCCCAAGCATATTCACGCGCATTCGATTGTGATCGCACCAGCGCGTTTGGCGGGATTATTGCGGTTAACCAACCGCTTGATGGCCCAACTGCAGAAGAGATCAGCGCGATTTTCACTGAGGTAGTGATTGCTCCCGGTGCTGATGACGCGGCACGTGCAGTGTTCGCAAAGAAAAAGAACCTGCGTTTGCTGACCACAGATGGTTTGGCTAATGCGAAGGCCGCTGGTCAAACAATCCGTCAAGTGGCTGGTGGTTACCTGTTCCAAGACAAAGACAACGGGTTCATTACGCTGGGCGATTTGAAAGTTGTGACTAAACGTGCGCCGACTGAGCAGGAGCTGTCAGATCTTATGTTTGCATGGACGGTTGCCAAGCACGTTAAGTCAAACGCGATTATCTACGTAAAAGACGGTGCTACTGTTGGTGTTGGTGCTGGGCAAATGAGCCGCGTTGACAGCACACGAATTGCCGCGCGCAAAGCCGTCGATATGGCCGAAGCAATGGGTCTACCTGCGCCATTGACCAAAGGGTCTGTTGTAGCCTCTGATGCGTTCTTCCCTTTCGCTGATGGACTGATCACCGCGGCGGAAGCTGGTGCAACCGCTCTTATTCAACCGGGTGGCTCAATGCGCGATGACGAAGTCATTGCCGCCGCTGATGACGCTGGACTTGCAATGGTATTCACCGGCATGCGCCACTTCCGTCACTAAGGATTCTCTGATGCGATTGATGTTTTTTGCTGGATTCCTTGCGTTTTTGGCCGATCAGGTCAGCAAGTATGTTGTGATTCACATGATGGGAATCTCACCCAGCAAAGGCATGGATGTTCTCCCGCCCGTATTAAACTTGCGCTACGGTGAAAACCGTGGCGTAAATTTCGGCTTGTTTGGTAATGATTCAGAAACGACAAGGTGGACGCTCATCGTCGTGGCACTCGTTATTTGTCTCACTGTGTTGATCTGGGTAGCACGTAACGCGCAACCCAAAATCGTCCAAATCTCGGTGGGTCTTCTTGTGGGTGGTGCCTTGGGAAACGTGTTTGATCGCGTTTACTATGGGTATGTTCTGGATTTTCTAAACACGTCTTGCTGTGGTTGGACCAACCCTACCGTTTATAATGTCGCGGACATTTTTATTTTCGCGGGTGCCTTGGGCCTCGTTTTCTTTGCCAAAGATAACCGACCAGATAAAAACGGTGCGTGACATCAGGGTACCGCCTGCGATATTGTTACCGAAGATTTATCTTTGAGTTGTCATTGATTGAGTTTGGGAGAAGCCAGATGCGCCTTTTGCGTCCCTTTGTGATTTCGGTTTTGATGGTGTCTTTGACAGCCTGTGCCAATACGGGACTTCGTAAGTTTACAGCACGAGGGAATGGTCCAGATGATTTCTTGGTAAACCCAAGCAAACCTTTGCAAGAGCCAAAAAGCTATACTGCTTTGCCTGGTCCAACACCCGGTCAAACCAATCTTGTTGATGCGACACCATTGGCGGACGCCGCGGCCGCTTTGGGCGGTCGCCGTGGCGATCCAAACGCGGGTGTCCCATCGCGTGATGGGGCAATCGTTGCGTACGCCAGTCGCTTTGGTGTGACCCCTAATGTCCGTGCAGAGCTGGCTGCCAAAGATGCAGCTTTCCGTAAGTCAAAGCGACGCTTCACGAAAGTTAAGATTGTAAGAGAAGATATGTACAACGAAGCATACAAGCGCCAAACACTGGATCCAAATGAGATTGCCCGCTTGTACCGCAATAGCGGTATCTCAACACCAACGGCTTCACCGTCCAACTGATCCCAACGCCTCACGTTCTTGCGACCTCTATTGAAAATGGGTGCGCCGGGCCTATATTTTTGGGACAAGATTTGACCCAGCTGAAGGATCACCCATGACTCGAATGCGCGCCTTTTTGGCCACGCTTGTGCTGTCGACGCCACTCTCAGTGATGGCGGCCGAAGATCCCGTTACGACATTTATTCTAGATAACGGGATGCAGGTTATTGTTGTTGAGGATCACCGTGCGCCAGTGGTGCAGCACATGGTATGGTATCGCGTTGGGTCAGCGGATGAACCCAAAGGAGCATCTGGTGTTGCGCACTTTCTGGAACATCTTTTGTTCAAGGCGACTGACAAATTAGAAGCGGGTGAGTTCTCGGCCATCGTTTCCGCCAACGGTGGCAACGACAACGCGTTCACTAGCTATGATTACACAGCCTACTATCAACGTATTGCCGCGGACCGTCTTGAGCTGATGATGGGCATGGAGAGCGACCGGATGCGCAATATCCGTCTCACCCCCGTCAATATCGAAACAGAACGCGACGTGATTATCGAGGAGCGCAACCAGCGCACAGAGAATAGCGCCAGTGCTCTGTTCTCGGAACAGATGCGCGCGGTGCAATATCATAATCATCGTTACGGTGTGCCCGTCATTGGTTGGATGCACGAAATGGAAACGCTGGATTTGGATGATGCGCTGTCATTCTATGAAATCTACTATTCCCCAAACAACGCTATCCTAGTTGTTTCTGGTGACGTGACTCCAGAAGGGGTGCGCGAATTAGCTGAAAAATATTATGGTGTTATTCCTTCCAATCCTGCTCTGCCTGAGCGGTTGCGCACAGAGGAACCACCCCAAACCGCCGAGCGTCGCGTGGTATTTCGCGATGCACGTGTGGCGCAACCTTATGTAAGCCGTTCATATTTGGCTCCAGAACGGGATCAAGGTGCACAAAAAGAAGCAGCAGCATTGACTTTGCTGGCTGAAATCTTGGGTGGTGGCACGACATCATATCTGACGGAGAAGCTGCAGTTCGATACGCAGGTTGCGGTGTATTCGTCGGTCTATTATCGTGGGACATCTTTGGATGACACGACGTTCAATATTATTGTAGTACCTGCGCCCGGTGTAACTCTGCAGGAGGCCGAGGATGCGATGGACGTCGCAGTTGCTAGCTTCATGAAAGAGGGGGTCGGTCCCTCACGGCTGGAACGTTTGAAGAAGCAGTTTCGCGCACAACAGATTTACGCACGCGATAACGTTGACGGGATAGCACAGCGATATGGTTCGGCTTTGACCACTGGGTTGACCGTAAAAGACGTTCAAGCATGGCCTGAAATTTTGCAAGCGATCACGCCTGAAGAAATCATGGCGGTGGCCAAAAATGTGATTATTCCAGAGACCTCAGTTACGGGATGGTTGATGAAAGAACAGGAGCAAGGCCAATGAGAATTTTTAGCGCGCTGGTCTTTAGCTTTCTGACCGTATTGCCCGCACAGGCAGAAGTAAAAATTCAAGAGGTTATTTCACCTGGTGGAATTACCGCATGGTTGGTTGAAGAACCGTCGATCCCTTTCATGGCACTTGAATTGCGGTTTCGTGGAGGTGGGTCGCTAGATCGTCCGGAAAAACGTGGCGGATTAAATCTAATGACTGGGTTATTGGAAGAGGGCGCTGGGGACTT
>JABGTH010000053.1 GCA_018647275.1 Paracoccaceae bacterium | reverse complement strand
TATGATCAACGCTGCCCTTGCGTTACTCGGGCCGATTGATGACGTTATGGGCCAGATTGAAACCGTACATAAAGATCGCGGCGGCTCCCCTGTCACAAACGACGACCACGCACAAATGATGTGCCGCTTTGCCAATGGCGCAATGGGCCATATGTATTTTAGCCGTATCGCGACAGGCCGCAAAATGGGTTATATTTACGAAATTACAGGCACAAAGGGCGCAATCCGTTTCGATCAAGAAGATCAAAACGCACTTTGGTTATATAAGGCCGAAGGTCCTGAAGCCGAACGAGGATTTCGTAAAATCCTAACCGGGCCAGCACACCCAGATTACGAACCCTTTTGCCAAGGCCCGGGCCACGGCACAGGGTATCAAGATCAGATCATCATCGAAGCCCGCGACTTTCTTGAGGCAATTGCCGACAAGTCACCGCGCTGGCCTACTTTTGCTGATGGCTTAGACGTTTCGCGCATCATATCTGCTGTGCGTTCATCCCAAACATCGGGGTCTTGGACCCCGGTTCAGAGCGATTAAAGGAGACCACGCTCGTGACAATTAAAATTGGTAATGCCCCCTGTTCATGGGGTGTCGAGTTTGCGGATGATCCGCGCAACCCACAGTGGCGCAACGTGCTGAGTGAAAACGCAGAAGCCGGCTATAAAGGTATTGAACTTGGACCTGTTGGCTTCATGCCAGAAGATCCTGCGGTTCTTGCAGATGCATTGGCCGAACATGATCAGGAGTTGATCGGTGGCGTGGTTTTCCGCCCGTTCCATGATCCCACGAAATGGGACGAAGTCTTGGATGCATCAATTCGCACATGCAAAGCATTGTCTGCCCATGGCGCAAAACATCTCGTATTGATCGACTCTATTTCCGAGCGCCGCGCCCCTACAGCTGGCCGCGCAGATGATGCAGAGCAGATGGATAAGGCGGAATGGAGCGTGTACCGTGATCGCATCGCACAAGTCGCGAAAATGGGTGCTGAAGAATACGGCCTGACCGTTGGTATCCACGCACATGCTGCAGGCTTTATGGATTTCGAACCTGAATTGATCCGCCTGTTGAATGAAGTAGACGAAAAACATCTAAAGATTTGCTTTGATACAGGCCATCACTCTTACGCTGGCTTTGACCCGATTTCCTTCATGGAACGTTACATTTCGCGGATCAGCTACATGCACTTCAAAGACATTAATCCAGTTGTGAAGGCTGACGTACTTGCAAAAGGTACTGGTTTTTACGACGCCTGTGGTCAGGGCATTTTCTGCAATCTTGGTGACGGTGATGTGAACTTCCCGCGCGTGCGTGAAATCCTACTCGAAAACAATTTTGAAGGCTGGTGCACTGTCGAACAAGATTGCGACCCAACCTTACCAGACACCGATGCTCTTGGTGACGCCAAAATTAATCGCGCTTACCTGCAATCCATCGGATTTATTTAAGGAAACTTAAGAATGAAAAAATTGAAATGGGGTATGATTGGCGGCGGCGAAGGCAGCCAAATTGGACCGGCCCACCGTCTAGGCGCACAAGCTGACGGTCATTTTTCCTTTACTGCTGGTGCCTTGGACGTTGATCCAAGCAATGGCAAAGCCTATGCACAGTCTCTTGGCGTTGCACAAGACCGCGCATACGGCGATTGGAAAGAGATGTTGGCAGGCGAAAAAGGCCGCGAGGACAGACTTGATCTCGTAACCGTTGCGACGCCTAACAACACTCACTTTGAAATCACAAAATCCTTCTTAGAGGCTGGCTTTAACGTGCTTTGTGAAAAGCCGATGACGATGACCGTTGAAGAAGGCGAAGAGATCGTAAAGATCGCCAAAGCCACGGGCCAAGTGTGCGCAGTCAACTACTGTTACAGCGCTTACCCTATGGTGCGCCAAATGCGTGCGATGGTCGAGAGTGGTGAACTGGGTGCGATTCGCACGGTTGTGACCAACTTTAGCCATGGCCACCACGCAGCAGGCGATGATGCGACCAACCCTCGTGTACGCTGGCGCTATGATCCGGCCCAAGCGGGCGTTTCGGGACAAATGGCAGACTGCGGCATCCACGCCTTACACTTGGCGAGCTTCATCACAGGAGATGAAGTGCGTACTCTTTCTGCAGACTTTGCCTCAACCGTTGAGGGACGTGTTTTGGAAGATGATGCGATGGTCAATTTCCGTACAGATGGTGGCATCGTTGGTCGCCTGTGGACGTCGACAATTGCACTGGGCCGCCAACATGGCTTGGATATCCAGGTCTTTGGTGAAAAAGGTGGTCTTCGCTGGGCATCAGAGCAACCAAATCAGGTGTATTTCCACAAACAAGGCGGGCGAATCGAAATCATTGAAAAGGGCGAGGGTGGTCTTTCAGATGATGCGAACCGCATGACGCGTGTCGGCATTGCACACCCTGAAGGGTTCCCTTTGGCTGTGGCAAACATCTATGTGGATTTAGCGGCACGTTTGCGCGGTGGCTCGGCCAACTATCCCACAGCAGTGGACGGATTACGTTCAATGGCGGCTGTTTATGCTTCGGTTGATTCAGCAAAACAGCAAGGCGTTTGGGTGGATGCACGTCCGCCAATGTTCCAAAAATAGTGTTACCAGCTTCGGCCCTATCAAAGCGGCCGAAGCGTTCCACGTTCCATCACTTGGCAAGAAAACAAACGTGCCTCAGGATGGCGATAGCGGTCTTCCAAAGCGGCAATGACCAATTCAACTGAACTGTCGACAATCTGCTTAATAGGTTGACGAATTGTAGTTAGATTGATGTTTTCCCACTTCGCCATTTCCATGTCATTTAACCCAATAATTCCAATATCTTCGGGTGCAGCCAAACCAGCTGATTCGATCGCGCTTAGAGCCCCGATCGACATAACGTCATCCCCACAGAAATATGCTTCTGCAGGACTGGCTTTTAATTCTTTCAACATAGCGGCCCTCCCCGCCTCAAACGAATAAGCTGCCGCATTAGACACTTTGACTTTGATGCCTTTGGCTTGGCCAATCACCTCCATGAAACCTGCGCGCCGATCAATGGTCGAGGTCGCACCTTTTGGGCCACCGAGGAAACCAATGTGTTTGTAGCCGCGCGCCAACAATGTGCGTGCAGCCATGCGTCCGCATTCAACGTTATCGACACCCACTACATGCACGTCTGGTGCACTGGCAAAGCGACCAAATGAGTGGACCACAGGAATCTTTGCGTCATGAAACGCCTTCGCGAACTCGGGCAAAAGCGTTGACGAAGCCACGATCACACCATCCACAGAATATTGTTTGAGCATCCGCAGCGAATGTTCGGGATCGGTTTCATCGGTGAGGTTAACCAACAAAGGCCGCAACCCTTTTTCCTGCAATCGGCGGGTGAAGAGATCGAACACTTCCAAAAACAGGGGGTTGTGAAAGTTGTTTGAGATCAGACCAATCAATTTGGTTCGCCCAGTGGTCAGTGAAGACGCCAAAGCGTTAGGGCTGTATCCTAACTCTTTCGCCGCTTTCTCAACCTTTTTTCGAGTCTTTGGTGAGACCGAAGCACCGTCAGTATAGGTTCGCGACACAGCAGATCGTGAAACACCCGCTCGTTCAGCCACTTCTTTCAGTGTTATCGCCACCTAGTTGCTCCCTATTTTTATAGCGTTATATGTTTGAGAAAGGAAAAGGTAAAAACAATTTTTGCAACCGGTTGCAATCTTAATACTGGTATGGTTAGATTTCGCTGTTGGCGGGCATGCCGCGTGTCACAAAAGAATAGAAACGTCTGGGAGGACCTCATGAAAACAGTAATCAAGTCGCTCGCGATTGGCGCAGCGCTTTTTGCAGCACCACTCACAGCAGTCGCTGATGGCCACGGTGATGATCTGAAATACGTACTTGTCAGCCACGCGCCTGACAGCGATAGCTGGTGGAACACAATCAAAAACGG
>JABGTH010000054.1 GCA_018647275.1 Paracoccaceae bacterium | reverse complement strand
TTTAAGACCGCAACAAAGCGAGCAGAGTTATGACATTTCAGTTAGAAAAATCGGCAAATTCACGCTGTTCTTGGACACTAAGTGGCGCTTGTATTGTTGCTGTTATGACGCTGGGGGCCTGCCAAAATTCCGAAAATGTTTTGACAGGCAAACGCGAAGATATCAGATCTATTTTACAATCTACTGAAAAGTCAACTGAAGTGATTGCGCAAAGTGGTAATGTCTCACGTGCAATTTCGTTGCCCAATCCGGCAGCGAATACTGAATGGGCCCAAGGGATTGGGACCGAAGATTACCGCGTTTCCAATGCCGCACTGGCCGGCACACTACAGCTTGCTTGGTCAACGAAAATCGGTGGAGGTGACAGCCGCAAACAACGCATCACTGCAGATCCGGTAGTTGCGGGGGGGCTAATTTATACTCTTGACGCCAGCACAAACGTGGCAGCAACCAGCACCTCCGGTGCCCAAGTCTGGACAACGGACGTTAGCCCAGAACGCGACGGGGCAGGTGACGCTACAGGCGGCGGCGTGGCCGCTCACAACGGTTCGGTCTACGTTTCAACAGGATTTGGCGAATTGGTGTCGCTTGATGCTAAAACCGGCGGCATGCGCTGGAGGCAAAAACTAAATGCATCAGGATCTGGACAACCGACCATATATGGCAATCTCGTTTATGTTGTCTCTGGTGATGACACTGGCTGGGCGATAGAAGCAGATACTGGTCGTGTTGCATGGCAAATTGTCGGCTCAACATCGGTTTCAAACGTTTTGGGTGCCCCGGCACCTGTCGTGACGGGCGAAATGGCAGTCTTTGCTTTTGGATCTGGTGAGTTGCAGGGGGTACTCCGCCGCGGTGGTTTGCGGCGCTGGGATGCATCTGTGTTGGGCGAACGTGCAGGACGCGCATTGTCTAAAGTGGATGATGTGACGGGATCACCTGTTGTCAGCAACGGTGTGCTTTATGCAGGCAGCCAAGCGGGTAGAACGATTGCGGTAAATACCCAAAGTGGTTCACGCCTCTGGACAATTAACGAGGGTGCAATTGGACCGGTTTGGCCTGTGGGTGATAGCATCTTTTCGATCACTGATCACAATGAGTTGGTACGCTTGGACGCAAGTGATGGATCGAAGATTTGGGATTATAAATTGCGAAACTTTGTCAAAGACCGCCCACGTACAATTTCGAAGGTATTTACCCATCACGGCCCAATCTTGGCTGGTAACCGCATTGTCGTGGCATCAAGCGATGGCAAATTGCGCAGCTTTGATCCGACAGACGGTAGTCTGATTGGTAGTGTTGATGTTCCGGGTGGTGCAACAACTGCACCGGTTGTTGCGGGCGGAACTTTGTACGTTGTGAGCGGCGAAGGGCAATTGCACGCTTTCCGTTAGGCGCGATATAGTCTAGAGGACGCGCTTGTACCTTATCCGGAGCGGATGACATGTCCTTTACCCTTGCCATCGTGGGCCGTCCTAATGTCGGCAAATCTACGCTTTTCAACCGACTAGTCGGTAAACGTCTGGCCTTGGTCGATGATCAACCAGGGGTGACTCGCGATTTGCGTGAAGGCGCAGCGCGTCTTGCCGATTTGCGTTTTACTGTAATCGACACCGCCGGTTTGGAAGAAGCGACCGATGAATCCCTTCAAGGACGTATGCGCAAGCTGACAGAACGGGCCGTTGAAATGGCCGATGTTTGCTTGTTCATGATTGACGCACGCGTCGGTGTGACACCGACTGACCAAGTTTTTGCTGAAATCCTGCGTAAGAAAGCCGATCACGTGATCTTGGCCGCCAACAAAGGTGAAGGCGCGGCTGCGGACGCTGGTGTGATCGAGGCCTATTCTTTGGGTCTTGGCGAACCGATCCGCCTTTCTGCGGAGCACGGTGAAGGTCTGAACGATCTTTATACACAACTGATGCCGATTTCTGATCAATTCGATTTGCTAGCTGAAAAGGACGACACCCCAGAGGTGGACGTGACTTTGGACGAAGACGAAGATGGTTTGGGCGCGGTTCCAGTTCCAACAAATGCGAAACCTTTGCAGGTTGCCGTTGTTGGACGTCCGAACGCGGGTAAATCAACATTGATCAACCAAATCTTGGGCGAAGAGCGCCTTTTGACCGGACCCGAGGCAGGGATCACCCGAGATGCGATTTCCTTGCGCATTGACTGGAACGGCACGCCGATGCGTATCTTTGATACCGCCGGCATGCGCAAAAAGGCCAAGGTTCAGGAAAAACTAGAAAAACTTAGCGTAGGTGATGGTCTGCGGGCTGTTAAATTCGCCGAAGTCGTTGTTGTACTTTTGGACGCCGCGATCCCGTTTGAGCAACAAGATCTTCGTCTCGCCGATTTGGCTGAACGTGAAGGTCGCGCGGTGATTATCGCGGTGAACAAATGGGACATCGAGGACGAAAAACAATCCAAGCTTAAAGATCTCAAAGAAAGCTTTGAACGTCTGCTACCGCAGTTGCGCGGTGCGCCACTGATTACGGTCTCTGCGAAAACAGGCCGCGGTTTGGATCGTTTGAACGATGCGATCATGCGGGCCTATGAAGTCTGGAACCGTCGTGTCACAACTGCACAGCTGAACCGCTGGCTTGCTGGTCAGGTAGAGGCACACCCGCCTCCTGCACCACAAGGCAAGCGCATCAAACTTCGTTACATGACCCAAGCAAAAACACGTCCTCCGGGTTTTGTTGTGATGTGTTCGCATCCTGATAAAGTGCCAGAAAGCTATTCACGTTATTTGGTGAATGGTTTGCGCGTCGACTTTGACATGCCGGGTACACCGATCCGACTATACATGCGCGGTCAGAATGACGCGAACCCATACAAAGGTCGCAAGAAGGCGCCGCCTTCTAAATTGCGCAAACATACTGATGGACGTAAGTTCGAGGGTAGCAAGCGTAAGTAGGCAGTTGCCTAACGCTGTAACTTGCTAAAATAGTAAAAGAAGACGCAGGCAATTTGCCTGCGTCTTCTTTTAGAAATGCTGAATTGCTGAGTTGGGCTTAACCCCGTGTTCTGTAAATGGGCCAAAGCATTGCAATGGCACCCGCGATGGCAACTGGTGCAACGCTGTCAAAAGTAAATTCGTTTGCCACCGCAATGGCGATTAGCGCCCAGATGACGGAAATTCCATAGGTTGGGGCACGGCTCAAACGCCACTGGATGACAAAGCCCATGATACTGGCAAGGCTCACGCAGATCATTGCCGCCGTTAGTTCGCTGGCCCATCCGTACCCCCCCAACAGCAGGCCGATGGCGGCAAAGCTAGCAGCACTTAGCCAGCCTGCATAAAGACCGATAGGCCAACTGGCCCATATTTGATCCTCATGCAGGCTGCAGAACAATGCCACGATGGATGGGATTAACATCAACCAGATCAGGATTGCCGCCCATACGGGGCTAAGGCTGGCCACAGGTAGCCATGCGGTGCCAATTGCAAGTGATACGAGCAAGGCAGGGCGCATAGCGGACCATTTGGACACAGTGGCGCGCTTCCAAAGACCATAGACGGCTGCGACCACAAGCCACGTAAAGATTGGGCCCCAGATAGCAAAGGCATAGCCTGCAGGCTGAACCGCGGCGTTCTGTTGGGGAATGGGGAATTGATCGGCTTCGAAGCCGCCAAATTCAGGCACCCACAGCGGCGAGCCTGCAAACGCGATGCTGGCGACAAGGATAAGGAACGCGAGTGACTTTGACATTAGGCAAACTCCATTGGGCAAAGTGGCAGATAGGTATGGTAAACCCGAGGTTTGACCTAGCGCTGCCTCCCTACTATCAATGGTAGCATAGACTATTTTACTGGGGGACCAACGATGACACGCATTGCTATTTAATGTGACCGAACTTGGAATTCCCCTGACCTTGAAGAACCTACCAGTGTTCACAAGCTGCAGAGGGCACTCTTGAACGATCCATCCAAAGGGCAGGTCTGCGCATATTGTGCCGGAATCGGTACCGATGATCGTTTTGGTGGCAGTCTACAAAAGATCTTTAACAAATGGGGCGGTGGCATTTTTGGTTAGGGTTTGGATGGCGAAGTCAAAGAAGCCTATCAGTTCCTGTGCCAAGCCTATCAACCCAATGACGAGACTTATCTGTTTAGTGTCTCTCGCGGCGCTTACACCGCAAGGTCTGTCGCGGGTATGATCCGCAAGTGTGGAATAATCGACAATCCAACATCTGAATGGGATCAATGAGGCGTTTAAATTATATCGTCGCAATGGCACCCAGAGTAGCCCTGATGAACCACACATCATGACAGAGCGAAAACGCTTATCCCCGCGGTTTGCCACCTCCCTCAGAGATGCTGATTAGCGGGGGCAGTGGCGCAATTGTGAAGATCGCCTATGTCGATGTGTTTGACACTGTCGGCGCACGTGGCATGCCGCCTTCGCTTCTGGGCCCCTTAGCGACGGCGGAGAACAGCCAATATAAATTTCACGACATGGCGCTGTCCAGCTTAGTCAAAAGTGCGCGACACGCTTTGGCGATTGATGAACAGCGGGTGTTTTATGTACCCGCGAAATGGGACAATCTGGACAAGCAGGGGTTAAAGAACGGCGTCAACAATGGCGATGTCAGTGCCAACCGGCCATACCAGTAGATGTGTTTCACTGGGAACCATGGCATCATTGGTGGCAGAGCCAAGGAGCGCTGCTGTCGTCCATAGCACTTGAGTGGATGATGGATGGGGCCCAGGGATTGAAATTGAAACGCGGGGTCAAGTTTCCTCCAA
>JABGTH010000373.1 GCA_018647275.1 Paracoccaceae bacterium | reverse complement strand
TTTTATGCCTGGTCCATGCTGCGATGATAAATGAAAAAATCGCTTCAAAATTGGTGCGTGAATAGAGATGCAGTTACCAAACAAAACTAATTCCAGATGAATCTACGCCGCTAACACTAAAGGGCCAGCCTCCAAAGCACGTGACCCATGATCCGGGGTCCATAGTCCTGCACCCTTCGGCTAAGCTGTAACGATTAGGCACAGTAACCCCTACCGCCGGTCCAAGGACCGCGGCCCGAGCAAAATCATCCAACGCCAGCTGTGCACAGGTGACAGTGAAGGCGGAAGTGGGTGGGTGCTTTACTATCCGTGGACCGTGGCTCTTGATCCGCGGGCCTAGGCAATATGGTTAGGGAACCACGGGTCGGGTTTCATGTAGCGGAATGGGGAGTGTTTTGTCGTCCAAACACCCTACAAATTAACCCTGCCCACTTAAGCCGAGTTTAATCTGACAGTCCCGGAAGTCCATTCGGCAGAACGCGGTTAGCATCGCCACCTTGACCAAAAAATAAAATTCTTGACCAAATAGTTAAAAGAAGAGTTACTCTTACGAAACTTAGGGAAGGACTATAAAATGATGAAAACAAAAAACCTTAATCGTCGCCACTTTATGGTGACGACCGCAGCAACATCGCTGATACTTGGGGCTGGGCGGGCCATGGCCGCAGAGCCGATCAAAACGGCGGGTATCTATACTGTGCCTGTCGAACAGCAGTGGGTCAGCCGCATTCATAAAGCAGCACTCGCAGCACAGGATCGTGGCGACATTGCCTATTCGTTCTCGGAAAATGTCAGCAATACTGATTATGCCCGTGTGATGCGCGAATATGCTGAGGCGGGTAACACGCTGATCATCGGCGAAGTGTTTGGCGCGGAACAAGAAGCACGCGAAGTCGCTGCTGAATACCCAAACGTAGCGTTCTTGATGGGCTCAAGCTTTAAAGAAGACGAAGCGCTTTCAAATTTCTCAGTCTTTGATAACTATATTCAAGACGCGTCCTATCTATCTGGCATCATTGCTGGTGCGATGACTGAGTCTGGCAATATTGGCATGGTTGGCGGTTTCCCAATTCCCGAAGTGAACCGTCTGATGCATGCATTCATGGCTGGTGCACTTGAAATGAACCCTGACATCAAATTCCAAGTCAGCTTTATCGGCAGCTGGTTCGATCCACCAAAGGCCAAAGAAACCGCGTTCGCGATGATTGAAAACGGTGTGGATGTACTTTACGCCGAGCGCTTTGGTGTTTCGGATGCCGCGCTGGAAAAAGGTATCCTCGCTATCGGTAACGTCATTGATACCCAGGCTGATTATCCTGATACGGTTGTTGCCTCTGCGATTTGGCATTTTGAACCCACGCTGGATAAAGCCATCGCTAAAGTGCAGGCTGGTAGCTTTATTGCTGCGGACTATGGTGTTTATTCGTTCATGAACCAAGGCGGAACAAGTCTTGCGCCTTTGGGCACGTTTGACGGCAAAGTTCCAGCTGCGGCACTTGCGCTTGTGGCGCAGCGCGAGGCTGAGATTAAGTCAGGCGCGTTCTCGGTCACGATTAACGACAACGAACCATCGTCGTCTTGATCGAACATGTCCAAAGATGCAGTTGAGGCACTTTCCCTTAACGCCATAACCAAACGATTTGGAGAGTTGACCGCGAATGATGCGGTCAGCCTTTCTGTGAACATTGGTGAAGTTGTTGCCCTTTTGGGTGAGAACGGCGCGGGAAAAACCACGCTCATGAATATACTGTTTGGCCAATATACGGCTGACAGCGGGACCGTGCGCGTATTCGGTGACACATTGCCACCGGGCAATTCGCGGGCCGCATTGGATGCCGGTGTTGGCATGGTGCACCAGCATTTTACGCTGGCTGATAACTTGACCGTTCAAGAAAACATTACGTTGGGTGTTCATTCGCTATTAAAGCCTAGCTTGGGGCGGGCAGCAGCAAAGGCGCGGATTGCTGCGTTGTCAAAGAAATTTCACCTTGCCGTTTCGCCGGATGCACGTGTCGGAACGCTTTCTGTGGGCGAACGCCAGAGGGTCGAAATCCTCAAGGCGCTGTACCGCGATGTGCGCATTCTGATCCTTGATGAACCGACGGCCGTTTTGACCCCACAAGAGACGGATGACCTGTTCGCAACCCTCAGAATTGCCATTGCACAAGGGCTTTCAATCATCTTCATCTCGCATAAATTGCATGAAGTTATGGCAATCGCGGACCGCGTCATTGTGTTGCGGCACGGGAAAATGACGGGTGGTGTAAATACGAAAGACACCAATAAGAACGCGCTGGCCGCGATGATGATGGGAACCGAAGCGACGCAGCCTGAAGTCTCGCCTGCGAAACCGGGTGCGCCGTTGCTTGCCTTGCGAAATGTGACGACTGCTGATGTCGGCAGCGTACCCGGTTTGAAATCCGTTTCATTGGCTTTGAAAGCGGGTCAAATCGTCGGTCTTGCGGGCGTGTCTGGCAACGGACAGGCAGCAATGGCTGATGTCGTTGGAGGATTGTTAAATCCAAATGACGGGCAAGTCGTTCTGGGCAGCGAAATGGTTCAGAAATGGACGCCCCGTATAGCGGTGCAAAGCGGTATCGCGCGTATCCCTGAAGACCGACAAAAGACCGGTACGATTGCTGATTTTGATCTTGTTGAGAACGCAATATTGGAAAGATACAAATCGCCCACTTTTAGTAATGGCGGATGGCTGAACTGGCGCAAATCGCGGGCATTTGCAGATAGTAT
>JABGTH010000055.1 GCA_018647275.1 Paracoccaceae bacterium | reverse complement strand
CCGGTGTTGATTTGGTGGAACAGATGATCCGCATCGCCAGTGGCGAGGCGTTGACCATTTCCCAAGACGACGTACAGTTGAATGGCTGGGCGATTGAAAACCGTCTGTATGCAGAAGATCCGTATCGCGGTTTTCTGCCCTCAATCGGTCGTTTGACCCGCTATCGTCCTCCTGCTGAGCAGGCTGCTGGTCCGTTGCTGGAAAACGACAAATGGCAGGGCGATGCAGCGGCTGGTCCTGTCGCGATCCGCAATGACACCGGCGTTTATGAAGGTGGCGAGATCAGCATGTATTACGATCCTATGATCGCCAAGCTGTGCACATGGGCCCCAACCCGCGACGAGGCGGTCGAGGCGATGCGCGTGGCGTTGGACAGCTTTGAGGTTGAGGGCATTGGCCACAACTTGCCGTTCCTATCAGCCGTGATGGATCATCCGATCTTTATGGCAGGCGAGATGACAACCGCCTTTATCGAAGAGCAATATCCTGAAGGTTTTCAAGGTGTTGAACTGCCAGAGATAGATCTACGCCGCATCGCTGCAGCAAGTTCAGCAATGCACCGCGTCGCCGAAATTCGCCGTGCGCGCGTGTCTGGCCGTATGGATAATCACGAACGCAAGGTGGGTACGGATTGGAACGTTGCGTTGCAGGGTGCATCTATGGATGTGGTGATCGACGCAGATCACGACGGATCTAATGTCATCTTCGCGGATGGCACTACAATGCGCGTTTCTGGAGATTGGACGCCGGGCGATCAACTGGCCAAGATGACGGTAGATGGTGCGCCACTTATTCTCAAAGTGGGTAAAATCAGCGGTGGCTTCCGCATTCGTACACGTGGTGCGGATATGAAGGTTCACGTGCGCACAGAGCGTCAAGCCGCGCTTGCGCGCTTGATGCCAGAAAAAGTTGCACCTGATACGTCCAAACTGTTATTGTGCCCGATGCCGGGTCTGGTTGTTAAATTGAATGTAGAAGAAGGCGAAGTGGTCGAAGAGGGCCAAGCGCTATGCACCATCGAAGCAATGAAGATGGAAAACATCCTAAAGGCTGAGAAAAAGGGCACTGTGTCCAAGATCAACGCCAGTGCAGGTGACAGCCTTGCAGTGGACGAAATCATTATGGAATTCGAATAAGCAATGGACCGTGCTTACGCCACTTCGCTAGAAATGATAGCGTGGGGTCAGCTTTCGCTGGCCTCACGCTTTTTCTCGCGGAGTTCGCGTTTGCGCAAAGGCATTTTGTCGATGCTTCGGGTGATTTCGCGAACGTCCCATGGGAACGGTTTGCGTAGTTTCACACCGCCATCTTTGCCGATTATAGCTAACATGAAGCCACGTGGACGTAGTTTTAGCCGCAATTGGGATTTCGCGCTGGGGTCTGTATCTGTCAACACAACTACGTCGCGTTCCTCTAGATCGTGCAGTTTTGCCAGCAACAATTCAATCTGCTCGGTGTATCGGGGGTCGGCATCGCTGTTGGCAAAGACAACAATGGGCCGCTTTTTCCATATAAATTGGTTCAAATCGGTTTCTGAAGTCTGCGAAAAAACGATGTTTTCGGTCACTGCGATGGCGTCTTCCGCCATTGCTTGGCCGGAAAATAAAGCTGCTATAACAAAGGGTAATATGTGTTTCATGAGCACTCCTGTTACTATCGACATAGTACCTTTATCAACGATTACGACCCGCCAAAGGTGCAAATGTTGCGTTAATGCGTTGGGTACCATTTGACCAAACACAAAACGCGCAATTGCGCGAAGCATATGCTGACGACATGCACTGGCTTATTTCAGGTGCTGAAGGGCTGGAAATACTGACAAAAGACACGGACCACTACGGAACGGGAAATATCCCGCAGTTTGGCCCATTTGATGGAGGACAACGACATGACAAGCAAAAAAGACACGTGGCGGGGCATCGCTGAAAGCGAACTTCGTAGCCGCCCGGTAGATGACCTGACATGGAAAACCCTTGAGGGGATCGATGTCCAACCGATCTATACTAAAGAAGACCTGAAAGAGGTTGATCATCTGGGCACGATTCCGGGGGCTGCACCATTTACGCGCGGCGTGAAGGCCACGATGTATGCAGGGCGTCCATGGACCATCCGCCAATATGCGGGTTTCTCAACTGCAGAAGAATCGAACGCCTTTTATCGCCGTGCTTTGGATGCGGGTCAGCAGGGTGTTTCAGTTGCCTTTGATCTGGCCACTCACCGCGGGTACGACAGTGATCATGAACGTGTGGTTGGCGACGTCGGCAAAGCCGGTGTTGCGATTGACAGCGTTGAAGATATGAAAATTCTATTCGACGGAATTCCGTTGGATAAAGTGTCAGTTTCTATGACGATGAATGGCGCAGTTATTCCAATCCTGGCCAGCTTCATTGTTGCGGGCGAGGAGCAGGGGCATGACAAATCTGTGCTAGCGGGAACCATTCAGAATGATATTCTGAAGGAATTTATGGTGCGTAACACCTATATTTATCCGCCCGAGCCATCGATGCGGATCATTGCCGACATCATTGAATTTACGGCCAATGAGATGCCTAAATTCAACTCAATTTCGATCTCTGGTTACCACATGCAAGAGGCTGGCGCGAACTTGGTTCAAGAGCTGGCGTTCACTTTGGCCGATGGGCGCGAGTATGTCCGCACGGCGATAGCCGCAGGTATGGACGTGGATAAATTTGCGCCACGCCTTAGCTTTTTCTTCGCGATCGGAATGAATTTTTTCATGGAAGCGTCCAAGTTGCGTGCAGCGCGTTTGCTGTGGCATCGCATCATGTCAGAGTTTGAGCCAAAGAACCCGAAGTCATCCATGTTACGCACGCACTGCCAAACTTCTGGCGTATCTTTGCAAGAGCAGGACCCATACAACAATGTGGTACGCACGGCATATGAAGCTATGGCTGCGGCCCTTGGGGGCACGCAATCCTTGCACACCAATGCGTTGGATGAAGCGATTGCTTTACCTACTGATTTTTCGGCCCGTATTGCACGCAACACTCAGTTGATCCTGCAAGAAGAGACAGGCGTGACCAATGTGGTCGATCCATTGGCAGGTTCTTATTATGTTGAGAAGTTGACCCATGATCTGGCTGGAGAAGCATGGAAGCTGATCAAAGAAGTTGGGGCATTGGGTGGAATGACCAAGGCCGTCGCGTCAGGCATGCCAAAGTTGCGTATCGAAGAGGCTGCAGCGACACGTCAGGCCAATATTGACCGCGGCACGGAAGTGATCGTCGGTGTGAATAAATACCGTCTGGATAAAGAAGACCCAATCGATATTATGGACATTGATAATGATGCGGTTCGGACTAGTCAAATTGCCCGCCTCAACGGCATTCGCGCCAGTCGTGATGCAGCTGCATGTGAGGCAGCCTTGGCTGAATTGACACGTCGAGCTAGTGAGGGTGGCAACTTGTTAGAGGCGGCCATCGATGCGGCACGAGCACGTGCCTCAGTTGGGGAGATTAGTACAGCGATAGAAGACGTATTTGGGCGCCACCGCGCGGAAGTCAAAATGTTGTCTGGTGTTTACGGCGCTGCCTATGAGGGCGACGCGGGTTTTGCTGCGATCCAAAAGTCTGTTGAGGATTTTGCTGAGGTAGAGGGGCGCCGCCCGCGTATGTTGGTCGTGAAGATGGGGCAAGACGGGCATGATCGCGGTGCCAAGGTTATCGCGACGGCGTTTGCTGACATCGGTTTTGATGTGGATGTAGGTCCGCTGTTTCAAACGCCTGCAGAAGCCGCACAGGACGCAGTTGATAATGATGTGCACGTGATTGGGATCAGTTCTCAAGCTGCAGGTCACAAGACGCTGGCACCACAATTGGTAAAGGCCCTGAAGGATGCCGACGCTGAGGATATCATTGTAATCTGTGGCGGTGTTATCCCGCAACAGGACTATCAATACCTATATGATAATGGAGTTAAGGCGATCTTTGGGCCGGGGACTAATATTCCGGATGCTGCGCACGATATCCTTGAAATTATTCGTAAAACCCGACCCTAAAGAGCAGACGGGGGCGATCTAAAAAGGGGCAGCCAATGGCTGCTCCTTTTTGTTTATGCAGATGCGGGTGCCTCATCTTGGGGTGATTGGCGCGAGGCCAGCATCAACGCTGTGTAACCTAGGACACCGGATACAATCGAACCGCTAAGCACGCCCAAGCGAACTTGGTTCATCATTTCAGCGTCTGCAAAGCTTAGGCCACCAATGAATAGGGACATTGTGAAGCCGACCCCAGCCAAGCAAGAGATGCCGTAGATGTGCAATGCAGTCGCACCATGCGGCATCTTCGCGATGCCTGTTTTGACCATCAACATTGTTAGACCAAATACACCAACCTGTTTCCCGACGATCAGGCCTAGTGCGATGCCCAATGGAAGAGGGGCCAGTAGATCACTGAAGGTCATACCTTTGAGGACAACACCTGCGTTTGCGAAAGCAAAAATCGGGATGATGAGGTATAATACATAGGGTGTCAGGCCATCTTCAAGAGAATGGAGTGGCGACTTGCCCCATTTGTCTTTGAGTGGAATACAGAATGCCGTGACAACGCCAGCCAAGGTTGCGTGAACTCCAGATTTAAGAACGAAGTACCACATGATCGCGCCTAAAAGCAGGGCAGGTGCGATACGGTGCGTACCTTTGATATTGAGCCATAGCAAGCCGGCCAATGGAAGCAATGCAAGGAATAGGTAATCTATCTTAAGTTCTGCAGTGTAGAACAAGGCAATGATAATGATTGCGCCAAGGTCATCCAAAATTGCCAGTGTTAACAAAAATACCTTGAGTGATGCAGGGGCGCGGCTGCCCACAAGTGCGAGAATGCCGAGCGCAAATGCAATGTCGGTAGCTGCAGGAATGGCCCAACCGCTAATATTTTCAACGATGTTCCAGTTTAAGAGTACGAAGATCAAAGCTGGTAGGGCCATGCCGCCGATGGCTGCAACGCCCGGCAAAATGATGTCGCTTGGGTTCTTGAGTTTGCCCTCGAGGATTTCGCGCTTTAGTTCCAAACCTATCAGGAAGAAGAAGATCGCCATAAGGCCGTCGTTGATCCACAAGATCAGAGGTTTAGAAAGGCCTTCGCCGTTGATCAAAACAGAGAATTTTGCGCCAAGTACGGATTCATAAAGACCTGACAATGCAGAGTTAGCAACGATCATCGCTGCCAATGCTGACAGCATAAGCAGGATCCCTCCCGATGCTTCATGGCTAAAAAACCGGTCGAGGGCTCGTAAAAACATTTAATCGCTCCGAAATTGTCGAGTATGGTGAAGCAGATAAGGTTTTGCCCCTCGAAATCAATGTAAAATCCTGCAAAACTAATTTTATTCTTGGATTATTTTCGCAATGCAAAGTTATGAGGCGATCCCATGCTGCTAGATCATTTGGCGGTGTCCGGCGAGACACTTGAACAGGCCCAGTCCTATGTCGAGGAGGCCTTGGGCATTTCGATGCGGCCAGGTGGTGAGCACGCTGTTTTTCATACGCATAATAAGCTGATGGAATTGGCAGATGGGCTGTATTTAGAAGCGATTGCGATCAACCCTAACGCACCTAATCCTGACCGGCCAAGGTGGTTTGACCTTGACCGGTTTTCAGGGAATCCGCGCTTGAGCAATTGGATATGCCGCAGTAATGCGCTTGATGATGATATGGCTTTGTTACCTGATGGGGTTGGGGAAGCTGTTTCGTTACAACGCGGTGATTTGCGTTGGCAGATGGTCGTGCCCGCCAGCGGGGTTTTACCCTTCGATAATCAGTGCCCCGCTCTGATCAAATGGCAAACAGCGACGCATCCCGCTGAGATGTTGCCACCCTCAGGCTGTCGTCTGCGCCGCCTTGTCGTCGCGCACCCACAGGCAAAAGAATTGGAGACTGCAGTGAAAAAGGCGCTGGTGGACGCTCGTGTTGTGTTTGAGGTTGGGTCCCAAGATTTGATGGCAGAATTTGATACGCCGCATGGAATACGACGGTTATGATCCGTTCGGCCGTTATTGCTGATGCGCACCCTATCACCGTGCTATGGAACGATTTTATTCGTGATACAGCCTTTACCTTTACCACTGAACTGAAAGTACGCAGTGACGTTGAAGCTATTATCACGGATCCTGAAAGGAGTGTCTTGATCTGTGAGCAAGAGGGCGTGTTTGAGGGTTTTGCGTTGTTTGGGACGTTTCGTGGTGGTCCAGGTTATGTGCATACAGTCGAGCACTCAATCTATCTTGTGCCAGAGGCGCAGGGCAAAGGATTGGGGCGGGCGTTGATGGATGCTCTTGTGAGTGCTGCCATGACGCTTGGCCATCATGCAATGATCGGGGCCATTAGTGGCGGGAATGCCAACGCGGTCGCGTTTCATGAAAAATGTGGGTTCAAGCAGGCCGGCCGCTTGCCTAAGGTTGGTCGTAAAAATGGCGTCTGGCATGATTTGATATTAATGCACTTAATTATTGAAACGCTCACTGACACCTTTGAAAGCAAAGGATAGGGTGGCGCTATGTCTATATGGTCCCGTATCGCTGAAGCTCTTGCTGCCCTCACTTCTGGGGAGACCTTGTGGTCAGTTTTTGACAAGCTGCGTAGCCCGCCTGAACGCTCAGTCGCGTTTGCGATTGCTGTGATTGCATTGGGTGCAAAAATGGCAAAAGCGGATGGGCATGTCACACGTGATGAGGTCACAGCCTTTCGTGAAGTGTTTGATATTGCTAGCCAAGACGAAGCTGGGGCCGCCCGTGTTTTCAATTTGGCTCGCACAGACGTTGCGGGTTTTGAAAGCTATGCGAATCGTATTCACACGATGTTCCATAAAGATCCGCATATGCTAAAGGATTTGATGGAAGGTTTGTTCCACATTGCGATGGCGGATGGATTTTATCACCCGAACGAGAATGCCTTTTTAGAACGTGTGGCCGAGATTTTCGAAGTCTCGGCTGGCGAATTCAAAGCCTTAAGAGCACGGTTTGTTCCGGACGCGGAACAGGATCCTTATGCTGTATTGGGGCTGAACCCAAACATGTTATTTGATGACATGCGCAAAGTATGGCGACAGCTTGTACGTGACAATCACCCCGATGCGATGGTTGCACGCGGCATCCCTGAAGAGGCCGTATTGTTGGCGGAGAAACGTATGATCGATATCAATCGCGCTTGGGATGACATTAGAAAAGAACACGCTTAATGCGCATTGCAACATAAAATATCGAATGGATGGACTGTCTGTTCCATAGCGCCGGGGCACTTTTGAATGACGATTGTTGGTCCTCTCGACACAAGGTGACACGTAAGAAATAAACCGATGCCTTGGGCGTAGTCTTTAAGACGATGGATGCGGATGCCGTCATGATTCTCGAGGCACCGGATCAAGGCAAACGTCGCGATGCCGCTTTGGCGCTTGTAACGTTTGCTGCGCGGTTTGGCTTACGAGCCCGCAAAGCCGTCATTGGTTTTGCCAATGACACTCAGAAAGAGATTGCGATGTTGTCTGATCCGGACGCAAGGACTGTGCGCCATGATCCTAAGGGCGAAAGTTTGGGCGAAGTGGGAGGACGCAATACACCGCGTTTTAATGGCGCATATAGCATCCTTTAGATGATCCGAAATGTTGGGATACGCCGGAACTGCGCGACGCGCTGGTTACGGCATCAGGCCATTTCCCGGTGACTTTGGATATCGACGTTTAAGTTGTGATCAATCCTTGCGGGTTTTCACAACTAATTCGGCCTGCAATGAGGACGCTAGGGATTTTAAACGTATCTCGGCGACTTCGCCAAATAACGGCAATGCATCGCGCGTCAGGCGCAGTTCTAATATCTGTTTCTTAGGATACCATTTGAATGTGGCCCGTTCGGCACCTTTCTCCATCCAGAGCATGGCACCAAAACGCATGGCTTTACCCAAAACCTCAGCCTCTAATTGGGTCTTTTCGTCAACCAGAGTGTACAGCTCTTCGAACCGCGTGCCTTCGCGGCTGTTGGAGTAGCGGTGCAGTAAGGCCAGTCCTAGGAATATGCGTTCTTGATGGTTCAGGCCGCCAAGATTGGCGCGTGTCGCATTATCAAAACAGACCTCTGCGCGGTAATCTGGATGGGCACGCCAACTGACGTCGTGGAGCAAGCAGGCAGCTTTGACCAAGCGTTTGCGCGTTTCGGGTGCTGATTTGAACAGAGGCAAAACGAAGTCATAAAGAGATTTCCCAAATCCGGGCATGCGGGCGTCTTTGTTTTCGGCAAAACGCGATGCCTCAATCAGCGGATCGCGGTCACGCAATCTTTGGGGCATTTGCTCATAAAGCAGCCCTTCGCGGATACCATAGCTGCTGATGGCGATATCTTTGGGCTTGAAGGCTTTGACGAGCTGCTTGAGGACCATGGCTGCCAGGGGGACCAAGATCATGCGGGCGGATGATATGCCGCAAGCGCTGCGCAACTCTTCGATGTCAGCCTCAGCAATATATTTTGCGGTGCGGGACACATGAGCCGGGGTCATCCGGTATTCGTGCAAAACATGTAGCGGATATCCACGACGGTGCATATCGATGCGCGCAATCGCACGCCAGCTTCCGCCAACTAAGAAAAGGCGATCACGTTGTGCGCCCATTTGTTCCATAAGGCTCGCCACGGTTTCTTTGATGTGTGCTTTACGTCCTTTGTGCTCACCACTAAGCCCCTGAAGCTTTAACGGGCCGAGGTTGGACGTTACACGTTTGCCAACGCGCCCTTCTGAGATCTCAGCCAATTCCATCGAAGAACCGCCAATATCGCAAATCAGACCATAGGCACCAGGCCAACCAAGCAGCACGCCTTGTGCTGAAAGCCGTGCTTCTTCTTTGCCATCAATAACCCAGATGCGCAGGCCAGTATGTTGAAGGACATCAGCACAAAATGCTGCACCGTCTTGGGCGTCACGTACGGCAGCTGTTGCAACAACAGTTAGTTCGGACAGGCCCATTCCATCAGCAAGATGTTTGAACCGGATCATTGCGGCCAGCGCACGGTCACGTCCCTT
>JABGTH010000189.1 GCA_018647275.1 Paracoccaceae bacterium | reverse complement strand
CGTGCGATGGAGAATGCAGAGCAGGCATTGCGTCAGGACCAATTAGGGCAGGCCATTGATAGCCAAGCGCAGGCGATGGAAGCGTTGCGTGACGGATTGCAATCGTTGGCCGAAGCGCTGAGCGAAAATCAAGAAGAGCAGAGTCCGGGTCAAGGTGAGCAAGACGGCAACCGTCAAGCGCAATCAAAGGATCCACTTGGTAGAGGTCAAATCGGCGATGGTGTTGATCCAGAGGCAGAGGGCAACGTTTCTGATGCAGAAGTGTATCGCCGTGCCCGTGACCTGCTTGCTGAAATACGCCGCAGATCTGCTCAAGGTGAACGCACACAAGCAGAGTTGGATTACTTGAAACGCCTTATTGACCGGTTCTAGGGTTAGCCATTGTTCTGAGAGGCGGCAGTGGCATCTAGCCACTTTGCTAACCCTTGCAATTGACCGTCCAACCAAGTGCGTGCTTGATCCACCAAAATGACAAAGTTGCTTAGGTATGGATCAACTTGTGGCACGGCTTTTGCGATGTCTGGCGCAAATATATACACTACGGCCGAAATGATCGCGATAATGACGACCGCCAAGAAGCCACGCTTAAAACCGCGCTTTTTACGCGATGGAACTGCGCCAGTTTCATCGGTTTCAAACTGACGGTCATTGGTCGAACGAAGCGTAGAATTTATTTTTTCAATATCTGGAAGTAGATCACGACGCGATCCTAGAGCAGCAGCAGATGCTGTCGCTTTGATTGCTTCACCGCGCATACGCGCCATCCGTTCGCGGGCCTCACGCGCAAGGCGCGCAGCCTCATCCTCGACATCGTCGTCTCGGCCCAGATCAGGTTGGCTTTCTAAGCCCGTGTTCTCTTGTTTGCGAATTTTGGCTTCATGCTTGGCCTCTTGACGTAAAATGTCTGCAACTGCGGGGTCAATTTCTTTGCGTTGTGGCTGCGTTGGAATCTCAACGCGCTCTTCGTTTTCAGGAATCGCTAAGGCAGCTTCTTCTTCGGTTGGGGGCATGTGATCGGGATGATGTTGAAACCACGTTTGACCACAATTGGAACATTGAACATCACGACCTTCGGTCGGGACAACCTCGGTTGGCACCTCATATTGCGCATCGCAATTTGGACATATCAGTCGCATTGTCTGTTTTGACCCCGTGAATTCCTTGATACATAACATATGTTGCGGTGAATGGGCAGAAAAGTACTATCTGCGATCAAAGGCTTAGAGGCGGTGGATTGCAACGGGACCGATGCTCAGGCACAACAGATCCAACGAATTGGGGAACCTTGTGATTGAGCTAGAAAATGTTGCTTTATAGCTATGGTGGTGGTGAATTGTTGTCTGATATTTCTATTAGGCTGGCACCGGGATCTTTCTCTTTCCTGACTGGCCCATCGGGCGCAGGGAAAACGACATTTCTGAAATTATGCTATGGGGCGCTTTTGCCGACTGCTGGACAGGTTCGCATCATGGGCAATGATGTGCGTAATCTGGATCGTGATGGCGTTGCTATGATGCGGCGCAATCTCGGCATAGTGCATCAAGACGTTAAATTTTTGGATCACCTCCCTGTTGCAGACAACATTGCGCTGCCGCTTACAGTATCCGGTCGCCAGCACGAAGCGGGTGATGCGGACTTGGGCGAATTGCTGGCATGGGTTGGATTGAACCACCGTGCTGCGGGATTGCCGCCTGAACTGTCAGGTGGGGAAAGGCAACGTGCGGCGCTAGCACGTGCAGTTATTATGTCGCCAGATGTTGTTTTGGCAGATGAGCCGACAGGAAACGTCGATTGGGAAATGTCGCAGCGGTTATTGAAGTTGCTGATTGGGCTGAACAAAATGGGTAAGACTGTTTTGATTGCGACGCACGATCTATCACTGATCCGTGCGGTTAAATCCGAAGTTCAGGCCCGTGTATTGCGTATTTCAAACCGCAGATTGCAATGGGCGGGAGCGAATTTGTGAAGTTTAGTATTTCTGAATTACGCTCTCTTTTCATTGGTGATAAGCAGGCTGATCGCGTTGTTCCAGTATCAGGACTTAACGCACAACTGACATTGTTCGCAGCTGGTGCGATGGCATTTTTGGCTGTTTTTGTCCTGGCGCTTTCGTTGGCATCGGGCCGATTAGCTGCCCGTTGGGGCGATGAACTGGCTCGTACTTCCACCATTCGCATCGCTGCGCCTGCGGGTGAACTTGCGATTCAAACCGATGCAGCGCTGCGCGTTTTGGAAACAACAGCAGGCGTTGAAAGTGCGCGCGCGTTGACTGACGAAGAACAACAAGCGTTGCTCTCACCGTGGTTTGGCGCTGGAATTGACTTGCGTAGTTTGCCGGTCCCGCGCTTGATAGAAGTGGTTGAAAATCCATCTGGCTTTGACGCTGAGAGTCTTCGTCTTCGTCTGGCCGCCGAAGTGCCGGCCGCCTTTTGGGACGACCACACGCGCTGGCATGCCCCGTTGGTTCAAGCGGCAAATCGCCTGCGGCTGTTAGGTTGGATCGCAATTTTTCTGATTGGTGCAGCGGTCGGCGCGATGATGACTTTGGCGGCAAACATGGCCCTTGCGGTAAACGCACAAGTTGTAGTTGTTCTGCGATTGGTAGGTGCCACCGATCGATACATCGCCGAAGCCTTCATTCGCCGCTTTACCATTCGTGCCTTTATAGGCGCGGGCGTTGGCGTAATTTTCGGAATGCTCGCAGTGTTGTTGTTACCATCTGCAGGCGACGACGCAGGCTTCTTTATTGGGTTGGGATTTCAAGGGGTAGGGTGGCTTGCACCCTTGCTGATTCCTGTGATGGCTGGGGGTGTTGCACTTATCGCGACACACATCGCCTCACGAAGAGCGTTGGAGGCGCTTAGTTAATGATACGTTGGTTTGTTTCACTGATTTTTATGGCCCACATTTACTTTATGATGTTTGTGATCGGTCTACTTTGGGGTCCTTACGCATTGCTTTCTCCTGAAGGGGCGAGGGCAGGGGCTAAAGCCTACAGCCGTTATGTCTTCTGGTTATCACGCTGGATGCTGGGTTTGCGCGTCGAAGTGCGCGGCCCGATCCCAAGTGGTGAGGTTATCATTGCTGCCAAGCACCAGTCTTTCTTGGACATTATGATGATTTTTACGGCATTGCCGACAGCCAAATTCATTATGAAACGCGAAATTCTCTGGACCCCTGTAATCGGACTATATGCCCGTCGTTTGGGTTGTGTTCCTGTTTCACGCGGTAAACGTGGGGCTGCAATTACCAAGATGGTGCGTGATGTTGAAGCCGGCCACGCGTTGCCAGGACAGTTGATTATCTATTCGCAAGGGACGCGTTTGGCCCCTGGCGTTAAAGCACCTTATAAAATTGGAACCGCCGTTTTGTACAAGCAGCTTCAGCAGGAGTGCGTTCCTGTAGCGACGAATGCGGGTGTTTTTTGGCCGCGTACAGGTGTACTGCGCAAGCCCGGCTTGGCTGTCGTTGAGTTTTTGCCGACCATCCCTGTTGGTTTAGACAAGGACGCCTTCAT
>JABGTH010000056.1 GCA_018647275.1 Paracoccaceae bacterium | reverse complement strand
CTTCAGTTCCTTGAGTTGTTCTGTGCCCATTCCGCCGTACTTCTTCTTCCAACGGTAATAGGTTTGTTCAGTCACACTGATCTGACGGATCGCGTCAATCCGAGGCATACCTTGCCCCAATTAGTACTTCAACCTGCCGTAACTTTACGACAATCTCTTCGGGCTTGGGTCTCTTGATAGCCATTTATGGTCCTCCGTTTCCTAACTATAGGGGCGGACCACTTCAAAGGGGGAGGCTCAGACGGTTGCGCCCTCCCCCAACCAATAAGAACAGCCCCCCCACCCGTACTACGGCGTGGGCGTCATTTTTGAAAAGATTGAATAATCGTTCCGCCTTCATCCGCAGCTTTGAGCCGGTCTTACAAGACCGCATTTTGAACGCGGTGCGCACGAAAAGGTCCCTTTGGTACCAAACGAAGTGAAACGTAAACTTCGGGGAGCGGTTCTATGGGAAATTTTACGGATCGTGAAAGCCTACCTTTTTGACTTTCCGCCAACAACGGCTGTTTGGACGACACATATAGACAACAAGTTCAATATCCACGAAAATGGGAGTATAGCAGATCATCATGCCAAGAAACGTCGCAGTGGCGTTTCCTCTATGCAAGCAAACAGGATTAGATATGACCACCAACACACTCGACCAACTTCGCCAAATGACCACAGTGGTCGCAGATACGGGGGATGTTGACGCGGTCAAACGCTACGCTCCGGTCGATTGCACAACGAACCCTTCGTTGATCTTGAAGGCAGCACAAGACCCTGCGTCCTTAGACATCATCAACGCTGAAGTTGCAGCAGGTCGCGCTAAGGGCCTGTCTGCCGAAGAAATTTGTGCGACTCTTACAGTTGCTTTTGGTGTGACATTGACCAAACTGGTACCCGGTCGTGTTTCTACCGAGGTCGATGCATGCTTGTCCTTTAATACAGAAGCCTCAATTGCCCGTGGTCGTGAGATCATTGCAGATTACGCAACGCGTGGAGTCCATAAGTCACGTATACTTATTAAGTTAGCGGCGACGTGGGAGGGTATTCGTGCGGCGGAGGTGCTTCAGAAGGAAGGCATTGACTGTAACCTGACGTTGGTCTTTTCGATGTCGCAAGCGCTGGGTTCCGCACAAGCTGGTGCTTTCTTGATTTCTCCGTTTGTTGGTCGAATCACAGATTGGTATAAAAAAGCAGAAGGCCGCGACAGCTACGCTGCTGACGAAGATCCGGGTGTGAAATCTGTCCGCGAAATCTATCGTAATTTTAAGAATGAAGGCATTGAAACAGTCGTGATGGGCGCTTCGTTTCGCAACATTGGGCAAATCAAGGCTTTGGCGGGTTGTGACAACCTAACTATCGCTCCAACCTTATTGGATGAACTCGAAAACGAAACTGGTGAATTGACGCGGGTGCTGTCCCCTGTAACCGAGCTAAAAGCGCCCACCGCAACCCTTTCAGAAGCGGCTTTCAGATACCAAATCAATGCGGATCCGATGGCCACTGAGCTGATTGCGAGTGGCATTCGGTCATTCGATCAAGATCATAAGAAGCTGATTGCTTTGGTTGAAAACGTATAATTTTACGAACCCCTGCCTCACCGTTTGAATTTCAGGGGGTGAGGCAAGATCCGTAAAGTTTGATCGATGGTCCTGCATTATACTAACCGATCATCAGCTCTGATGCTCAATGCGAATACCGAATTTTTCCACAAAAATCAACAAACTACAGGCTTGTGGCACCGTGTTCCCTTCCCCTCAGTCATGCTGTCGTATCCGTTAAGTTAGCACTATTAGGCCCCACGTCATGAGTGCTGGCGAAGCGGCCTAGTTCTTTTTTTGTCTCGAAATAGCCGAAATATCTCCTGATTATGATGGAAATGTATGTGTTTTTGTCTGCATAGTATTTGCGAGACTCTGAAGAATCACGCAGTCTGGGCGCACAGAAAAACGAATCTGTAATCTTTTTTGGGAGGACTAACATGACATCTCTACGTAATACGGCCCTTGGTCTAGCAATGGGCATCGCAAGTGCTTCTGTTGCAGCGGCTGACGGTCACACTGAGTTGACAATTGCGATCGTGAACAACGGTCACATGATCAACATGCAAAAAGTTGCTGAAGCTTACACTGCTGACACTGGCGTTGCTCTTAACTGGGTATCTCTAGAAGAAGGCGTTCTTCGCGAGCAGGTCACTTCTGACACCGCAACCGGTGGTGGCCAGTACGACATCATCAACATCGGCATGCAGGAAGCTCCAATTTGGGGTGCTGCAGGTTGGATCGAGCCGTTGAACTTCGGCGCTGACTACGATGTAGAAGACATTCTACCAGCAATGCGCGCTGGTTTGTCACACGAAGGTACTTTGTACGCTGCGCCATTCTACGGTGAATCTTCAATGGTTATGTACCGTAAAGATTTGGCTGAAGCTGCTGGTGTTACAATCAAAGACAACGACAGCTGGGCACGCGTGATGAACGCTGCTGCTGCTATGCATGACCCAGACAATGGTGTTTACGGCGCTTGTTTGCGCGGTAAGCCAGGTTGGGGCGACAACATGGCGTTCGTAACAACTGTTGTGAACTCTTTCGGTGGTGCATGGTTTGATGCAGAAGGCCGTCCGCAGTTGGACAGCGCGATGTGGAACCAAGCAGTTAACTTCTACGTTGACCTATTGGGTTCATACGGCCCTCCAGGTTCAGAAGGTAACTCTTTCAACGAGATCTTGGCTTTGTATAACGAAGACAAGTGCGGCATGTGGATCGATGCGACTATCGCTGCTTCATTCCTAGAAAACGACAATGTTGCATACGCACAATCACCTAACGCTGGTGTTGCTGCTGGTGCAAACTGGTTGTGGGCATGGGCAATGGCTGTACCAACAGGTTCACCAAACTCAGAAGCTGCACACGACTTCATCGAGTGGGCAACTTCTAAAGCCTACGTACAAGCTGTAGGTAACCACGCTGACTTCGGTTGGGGTTCTGTTCCAACAGGTCAACGTGCATCTACATATGCAATTCCTGAGTTCCAGGCTGCTGCTGGCTTCGCTGCTGCTGAAATGGCTGCAATCGATTCAGCTGCTCCAGCCGCATCTGACATCAAGCCATACGTTGGTGTTCAGTTCGCAGCTATTCCAGAGTTCCCAGAAGTTGGTTCTGCAGTAGCACAAGAAATCGCAGCGGCATTGTCCGGCGCGAAATCTGTTGAAGACGCTTTGGCTGCTGCTCAATCTGCAGCAGACGCAATCATGTCTGAAGCGGGCTACTACTAAACTATCTAACTAAATAAAGTAGGGCCCGGTGGGAAACCATCGGGCCCTATCTTGTAGCAGACATTTCGTTCGTCTAGGCTGAAGGCCATTTATAGTTATTGTCGCCTCTACAGACGAACATCCGCCAATATTCGCACGTAATGAAACCACCGCTTCGCAAGGGTTACTTGAGCCATGTCCAATAGAACGCTGCCCCGCATACTCCAGACACCAGCAGTTATTTTGTTGCTCATCTGGATGCTTGTTCCCCTCAGCATGACGCTGTATTTTTCTTTTATTCGCTACGTTTTGAATAGTTCAAGACGTCCTGAGTGGATGTCACCTTCCCTCAGCAACTGGCGTGGTTTTGGGAACTATCAATATGTTATGGAAGCTAAAGATTTTTGGTTTGCCATCCAGAACTCCGTTTTCATCGTGAGCAGTATTTTGTTAATCACTGTGGTACTTGGCCTTGGTATTGCGGTTCTGGTGAACAAGTCGTTTCCTGGACGCGGAATTGTACGGGTTCTTCTGATCTCACCGTTCTTCGTGATGCCTGCTGTGAACGCTGTACTGTGGATTAATATGATTTTGGATCCCGTCTTGGGGCTTCAGGGGATTGCGGTCAGTAGCATCAACGATACGATTGACGGTCTGCGTGATTTTCCTGTGCTTGGTGCGTTTTTTAATCTCTGGCCGACTTTCGAGCCAATCTCTTTTCGAGCAACACAGACATCCGCTTATGCTGTAATCATGATGGTTGCTTGGCAATGGACTCCCTTTGCAGTGTTAATCTTTATGACTTCTTTGCAGTCTGAAGATGAGTCGCAGAAAGAAGCGGCGACACTCGATGGCGCATCTCCTTGGTCACAATTCATCAATCTTACGGTACCACATTTGGCGCGGCCAATTGCGATCGTGGTGATGATCCAATCAATCTTTCACCTTTCTCTTTATGCGGAGATCGAAATCGTTAGCCGCGGCAGCGGAAACAAAAATCTACCATACCTGATCGGTGAATTTACCAACAACAACATCGGCGCTGCGAGTGCCACAGGCATCTTTGCAGTTATTCTCGCCAACATCATCGCAATCTTCTTGTTGCGGATGGTTGGCAAGAGTCTGATGGATTAAGGAACAAGAAAATGTCTACAGTTTCTCAAAGCTCTAAACTTGGTAATGTCCTTTGGCCTGCGTTGGCTTGGATTGTTGCGTTGGTCTTCTTTTTCCCAATTTTTTGGCTGGTATTTACCAGCTTTAAAACAGATGCCGACGCGGTGAAGCCTGAATTCCTATTCTCATTCACGCCGACGCTCGAAAACTACACCAACATGACGCAGAATTATGACTACTGGCGCTTTGCAACAAACTCGGTAATCACCTCCAGCTTTGCGACTTTGTTCGCTTTGGTCGTCGGTGTGCCAGCAGCTTACGCGATGGCATTCAACCCAAGCCGCCACACAAAAGACATTTTGATGTGGATGCTTTCTACTAAAATGTTGCCGGCCGCTGCAGTTCTGTATCCGATGACGTTCCTGACGAAAAACTTGCTATCGATCTACGATACGCACTTCTTGGTCATTTTGGTTCTGTGCTTGATAAACTTGCCGATCGTGGTTTGGATGTTGTTCACTTACTTTAAAGAAATCCCTAGAGAGATCATTGAAGCAGGCAAGATGGACGGCGTAAGCACTTGGGGCGAAATTAAAGACATTCTTATCCCGCTGGCCTGGGGTGGTATCGCTTCGACAGCACTGCTGACTTTCATTTTCTGCTGGAACGAAGCATATTGGACTGTGCGTTTGACAACTATTGATGCCGCAACCTTGTCGACACTGATTGAGGGTAACCGCGCACCAGAAGGCCTGTTCTTCGGTCGTCTGGCTGCTGTATCCACAGCTGCTGTTGCGCCGATCGTTATCCTTGGCTGGTTCTGCCAGAAGCAGCTCGTCGCCGGCCTCACATTTGGAGCGGTCAAGTGACCTTCAATGCTGCCCCAACAGATTTGACTGGCAAAGTTTGTCTGGTCACTGGTGCAACTGGTGGCATCGGTGCCAGTGCAGTTGCGCATTTTGCGGCTCTTGGAGCAACTGTTTATGCCACGGACATCGGGGATACCTTTGATGGCCCTGCTACTTATCAACCGTTCGACTTGTTGAGTGATACAGATCTTAGCGCGTGCTGCGATTGGATAGAGCAAATCAAACCTGATGTGCTTTTTAATAATGCCGCGTTGTTTGCGATGGGCAGCGTCTTGGATTCCGGTGACCTTGATCAACTGGATACGTTGTTTGGTGTAAATGTACGTGCATTTTATGCAGTTATGCAGGCTAGCGCCAAGTCGATGGTTGCAAATAAACAACAGGGTTCAATCATCAACCTTGCATCGCAAGCCGGTCATCGGGGTGAAGCGTTGGTCGCACATTACTGTGCAACCAAGGCTGCGGTTATTAGTTATACTCAGTCTTCAGCACTCGCGTTGGCACCGCATCAAATCCGGGTAAATGCGATTAGCCCTGGCGTGATCGACACGCCAATGTGGGCAACAGTTGACGCGCTTTTTGCCAAGTTTGAAGGCAAAGAAATTGGCCAAAAGAAGCGCGAAGTTGGAGACTCTGTTCCCCTTGGATACATGGGGTCGCCTAACGATGTTGCACGTGCTGCAGTGTTCTTGGCGAGCGAGCAATCATCTTATTTGACCGCCCAAACCATCGGTGTCGATGGTGGCAACGTGCTGCGGTGAACAGATGTCAATAATTGCTCCAGAAATTGAAATGGTGGACCGCAGTACACGGTCAATTCGCTACCTGCAGCACGGGTGGCCGAATGATTTGTGCCGGTGGCATGCGCATGAAGAATACGAATTGCATCTGATCACTGAGACGCGTGGCAAGGCATTTGTTGGTGACCATATCGGCGACTTTAAGGCCGGTGATCTGTTCATGACAGGGCCAAATCTGCCGCACAACTGGGTAACAGATAAAGTTTGGTCCAAGCCGGTTTCAACGCGTGATATGCTGGTTCAGTTTAGCCACGAAAGTGTTGAGAAGTTGGCGGAAGGCTTCCCTGAATTTTCGCAAGTTCTGCAGCTTTTACAGCTTGCTCAGTCTGGTATTGTTTTCGAAGGTTTTAATCCGACCTTTGCGCGTGGGCACATGGAAGCAATCCGTGACAATAAAGGTGCTGAACGCATTCTCTCATTTGTGCGCTTTCTTGTGCGCTTGAATGAGCACGCCGAAAAGAAAACACTGTCAGTCACAAAATTGATCCAGCCGCAGGGTGGGAGCAAACACGCCCGTATCGCTGAGGTTGTTGATTTTATCGTGAAAGAGTTCAGTGAAACTCTTTCAGTAGGTGATGCCGCGAAGATGGCTGGTATGACAGAGATTACCTTTAGCCGTAATTTCCAAACTGTGACGGGTCACAGTTTTGTTGAGTTCCTGAATCGGATCCGTATCGGAGAAGCCTGTGGAATGTTGTATGCATCTGATGATCAAATCATCACAATTTCCCAGGCAGCGGGGTTCAAAAACCTTGCCAATTTTAATAGGCACTTTTTGAAAGTGAAGGGTATGACCCCTTCTAAGTATCGCGAAACCGCGCGTAAAGACCTTGCACCGCAATTGGAGAACAGCTGATGAACAATGCGGAAACCCCCCACATTTTTGCGACAGAATATGATCGCTCAGCCTGCCAAGTTGGCGTCGTGCATTTAGGGTTTGGTGCGTTTCATCGCGCGCATCAGGCTGTCTACATTGACGACTATATGGCATGTACTAACGATTTGCGTTGGGGCATCGCGGCAGTCAATCTGCGAGGCTCCGAATCCGTACATTTTGACGCGGCTGTTGCAGATATCAATACGCACGACGGCTATCACCTGAAATCATTTTCGTCTGATGGTGAAGTTGCGCTGCGTCGCGTTCGTCCACATATTCACTTTGAAGATTGGAGCGTTGCGCCCACAAAATCTGAAGCACTGTTGGCCAAAGCGTCAGTCCATTTGGTAACTATCACAGTGACTGAAAGTGGTTATTACACGGATCCGAACGGTGAATTGAACCTTGCTGATCCAACAATCAGTGCTGAAGTGGACGGTGGCAAACCGCTAAGTGTCTATGGGTATTTGCGTGCTGGATTGGCCAAGCGTACCGCTGAAACTGGCGCGCCTTTGACGATCGCATGCTGTGATAACATCCGGCAAAATGGAAAAATGCTGCGTCGCAATTTGTTAACTTATTTGGTCGCTTGTGGCGATTTGATGTTGGCTGATTGGGTCGAGGCAAATGTCGCATTTCCTTGCTCTATGGTGGACCGTATCACGCCGCGTAGCCCAGCTGAGCTTGGCCCCGAATTGTCCCTAATAATCGGTAAAGATGTGACTTCGCCTATTATGGCTGAAGATTTCATTCAGTGGGTGCTTCAAGACATTGCTGGCGCAGAAATGCCGGACTTGGCACAGGCCGGTGTGACTGTGACATCTGATGTTGACCCTTACGAAGAGACAAAAATCCGCGTTTTAAACGGTGGCCATACTGCCTTGGCGTATTTGGCGGCGCTTGAGGGTGTAGAAACATTTGACGCAGTAATGCGTGTCCCGCATTTGAATGCGCACTTTCAGAGCTTTGAAACTCAAGAAGTATTGCCTGCAATTACAATTGATCTACCTTTTTCAAAGCAAGACTATCTGGTTGCGATTGAACGTCGGTTTGGAAATGAAGCAATCGGCGACACTATCGCTCGTATCTGTGCAGACGGTATGGCCAAGTTCCCAATATTCATTCGGCCGACGCTGTCTGGTTGTTTCGTCCAAGGTATCCTGCCGATCTTTGCTATTCGCAGTATCGCCAGTTGGTATGTCTTTGCACGCCACGTGGCTGCTGGAAAAATCCCGTTTAATTATGTCGATCCGAGCTGGAACGACCTTGAAGCCTTGCTAGGCTCAGAGGCGTTTTTGACTAACCGTCAGCTTTGGGGCGACCTTCCTGAAACCTATCCTGAATTCGTCGAAACCCTGCGACGTGAGATTAAAGAATTGGAGCTAAAATGTCCGGTCTAACCCTACGCGATGTCCGCAAAAGCTATGGTGAAACGCAAGTTATGCATGGCGTTGACCTTGATATTGAAGATGGCGAATTCGTTGTTTTTGTTGGCCCGTCGGGCTGCGGCAAATCAACGTTGCTGCGTATGATCGCGGGCCTTGAAGAAATTTCTGACGGAACCGTCGCGATTGGTGACGAAGTCGTAAATGACGTTGCAGCGTCAAAGCGCGGTGTTGCGATGGTGTTCCAGTCCTATGCGCTTTATCCGCATATGACTGTGTACAAGAATATGGCGTTTGGCCTGAAGCAAGCAAAGACGGACCCGGCTGAAATCGATAGCCGTGTCAGAGCTGCTGCTGAAATTTTGCAGATCACTGATTACCTTGACCGAAGCCCACGCAACTTGTCCGGTGGTCAACGCCAACGTGTTGCGATCGGCCGCGCGATTGTTCGCGATCCGAAAGTTTTCTTGTTCGATGAACCGTTGTCTAACCTTGATGCTGCGTTACGTGTTCAAACCCGTTTAGAAATCGCACGCTTGCACGCACGTTTGCAGACGACAATGATCTACGTAACCCACGATCAGGTCGAGGCGATGACGCTGGCCGACAAGATTGTAGTGCTTCGCGATGGGCGAATTGAGCAAGTTGGTTCTCCAATCGAGCTGTATGACCGACCAGCAAATGCCTTTGTTGCACAATTCATTGGCAGCCCTAAAATGAACTTTTTCTCTACAAAAGACCTGACTGCGAATGCGCAGAAAACTCTGGGCGCACCCCTAGCAGAAACTACGAATGTGGGAATGCGTCCTGAGCATTTGGTTGTAACTACGAAGGCAAAAGCTGTTGTCGAGGGTCGTTTGGATCTGGTCGAGAATTTAGGCGAATACGCTTTGGTACACCTGATCTCTGAAACGGGTGTGGAATTTATTGCTAAAACTTTGAAACCACCAAAGGCCAAGAAGGGCGATACGATTGGTTTCACAATTGATCCAGAGTTAGCGCACTATTTTGACATGGATAGCGGTTTGCGTCTTTAATTTTGCCAAAGTGCTTGGACTGCCCAATCGTTGGGGTGGTCCAAGCGAACCATTATGGGGTCGAAGCGGCTAGTCTTTTTAGATGGGTGTGGGCGTCTTTGGAATTTGGTGCCCCATTACCAATTAAAAGTGAGACGTGTAGAAAAAGCATGACGCTCTTGCGCTTTATGAGCGCTTTGAAGGTTTCGTTGTGCATCTTTTCTGCCGGTAAAACCAACCCTGAAACACCTTCAATTTTAAGAAGTTCCGCATAAGCATCCATTGTCGATGGTAGCATTGGCTTGATGGTGTGGTTTTCAATTGTATTGAAATTCCACTTGGCCCAATGACTTAGATCGATTTTTTTGGTGTGCCGGTTCTGCAACCCAAGTTCACGCTTTGCAATGAATTCGGTGATTGAGTAATGATTGAGCCATGCGATGGGTTTTTCACGGACTGGCCCAAATAGATTGATCCGTTTGTCATCATTGGTAAATGCAGGTGCCGCAGATTGTGTGCCCCCCAGCAGCAAATTCTGCGTTTCATTCTTTTTGTTCTTCGGGCGTTGAAGTCGGGTCAGAAATTCACACGGGACCAGGACGAAACATTGTATGCTTTGAGGGCGGCGATGATCGTATGTTTATTGGCAATGGCCCTAACCATATCGCGCCTGGCCTAGATAATGCTGTTTTTGTTGTTGAGTATTGTGGGATAACCGAGTTTGAAACTTGGGATGATACATACGTTTTGGACCTATCAAAACGGGCGAGTGCTCCGACGATTACCAAAAATGATGCTGGGTACACTGAAGTTGTACTTGGCGTCAGTGTCGTTCGCATCCATGCGAACATAGATCCAAAAATGGCCCTTGTGATCAGCGTCGGAGTGAAAAGGCCCAAAATGTCCGGCAAACCAAATTTTGGAAGCTCGCGGCCCCCTAATCGCTTCTGATTTTGCAAGGGCGCAGCGGTTGCTTTCTACGACATAAAGCGTTCACTGGCTTTCGAAAAATGAGTGTGGGGAATACTCGCACGGGTTTGATTGCAAATGAAACCTGGGTGAACCCCTACCGTAGGAGCTAGATGTAGCACTCTACGAGTGCAGCGACATGCTGTTAAAGGAGGTCATTCTTGAGGAATTGGATCATATTTAGCCGTTATTTGATGCCAGAATAGTCCATTCGTCTTGACTTCTGAGCCGCTGAGCGGTGTACCTGCCCAAAGTTTTTCGCCCACAGAGGGGACCATCCCATGCACGAATATCGTAGCCATACCTGCGCAGACCTGACAGCACTTAATGTTGGGGACACCATCCGCCTTTCTGGTTGGGTTCACCGCGTCCGCGACCACGGTGGCATTTTGTTCATCGACCTTCGCGACCACTACGGGATTACACAGGTGTTGTGTGACCCAGATAGTCCGGTATTTGCCGAGCTTGAAAAGGTACGTTCTGAATGGTGCATCCGTATCGACGGTACAGTTAAGGCGCGTGATGCTGAGTTGGTAAATGCTAAGATTCCAACGGGCGAAATCGAAGTGTTTGTGCGTGACCTTGAAGTCTTGGGCGCATCATCTGAGTTGCCGCTCATGGTTTTCGGTGATCAAGAATATCCAGAAGAGACACGCCTGAAATATCGCTACCTCGATCTGCGTCGTGAGAAGATGCAGAAGAACATGATTATGCGGTCTGATGTCGTTACATCGATCCGCAAACGCATGTGGGATAAAAGTTTTAAAGAATTCCAAACACCAATCATCACAGCGTCTTCACCTGAAGGTGCACGCGATTTCTTGGTGCCTTCACGTTTGCACCCAGGCAAGTTTTACGCTTTGCCGCAGGCTCCTCAGCAATTCAAGCAATTGTTGATGGTTTCTGGCTTTGACAAATACTTCCAGATTGCACCGTGTTTCCGCGATGAAGATCCACGTGCGGATCGCTCACCTACAGATTTCTACCAGCTCGACCTTGAGATGAGTTTTGTAACGCAGCAAGATGTGTTCGACACAATCGAACCTGTCATCGCTGGCGTGTTTGAAGAATTTGGTGGTGGCCGGAATGTTGACCGTGATTGGACGCAAATTTCGTATAAAGATGCGGCTCTTTGGTATGGCTCTGATAAACCGGACCTGCGCAATCCAATCAAAATGCAAATTGTGTCCGAGCACTTTGCGGGCTCTGGTTTTGCGATCTTCGCTAAACTGTTAGAACAAGATGGTACACAAATTCGCGCCATTCCAGCGCCAAAAGGTGGCAGCCGCAAGTTCTGTGACCGTATGAATGCCTTCGCGCAAAAAGAAGGTTTGCCTGGTATGGGTTACATCTTCTGGCGCGAAAAAACAGCGGATGCTGTTGCGCAGGAAATGGGCATCACCGTGAAAGAGGCGCAAGCTAAGCTGAAATCTGGTGAAGTGGCCGGTGGTATGGAAGCCGCTGGACCGCTCGCGAAAAATATCGGTCCAGAGCGCACTGAAGCAATCCGTCAACAGCTTGGCCTGGATGTTGGCGATGCTGCGTTCTTCTTAGGTGGGAAGCCTAAAGCCTTTGAAGGTGTTGCTGGCCGTGCCCGTAACGTGATCGGCGAAGAGCTGGGTCTAACCGACAAAAACCGTTTTGCATTCGCTTGGATCGTTGATTTCCCGATTTATGAAAAAGACGAAGAAACTGGTAAGATTGATTTTGAACACAACCCGTTCTCAATGCCACAAGGTGGAATGGACGCGCTGCTAGGCGACCCATTGGAAGTCTTGGGTTATCAGTATGATCTTGCGTGCAACGGTTACGAATTGGTGTCTGGCGCAATCCGGAATCACAAACCAGAGATTATGTTCAAAGCTTTTGAAATTGCGGGTTATGGCAAAGAAGAAGTCGAAAAACGGTTTGGCGGTATGGTCAACGCATTCCAATACGGTGCTCCGCCCCACGGTGGTTGTGCTGCTGGGATCGACCGCATCGTGATGTTGTTGGCCGATGAGGCGAACATCCGTGAAGTTATTTTGTTCCCAATGAACCAACGTGCTGAAGACTTAATGATGTCGGCACCGTCTGAACCGATGGCTGATCAGCTTATGGAGCTGGGCTTGCGCGTTATCCCGCAGGACTAAGTTTCAAAGTAAATCAATTTGAGGGCGGTGTAGTGTTAAAGCTACCCGCCCTTTTTACGTGGCTGGCCCTGTGGGTTTCGCGCAGCGCAACTAGGTTTTGGACTGCAGCGGAAAACAGCCCATTGTTTGGCGATGACACGCTCTGATCAAACCCCTGCCAATGTTTGCCTCGTCTACGAAAACTGGTCCGTACCGCCGTATCCTAATCAGGATGTGCTGGCGGGTAATTATTGCCAGCTTGACCGGCTTGATGCGGAAAAACACGCAGCTCTCTTGTTTCGGGTTTTTGAAGGTCACGATCAAGTGTGGGATTATCTGCCCTATGGCCCATTCTCGTCTCAGTATCACCGGTGGGTAAGGGAAGTTGGAGGGCTTACAGATACAGTATTCTACACAATTAAGAATTTGTGCACTGGCGCTTTCGAGGGATTAGCGAACTTTTTGCGGATTTCGCCCGAAGTAGGGTCAATTGAAGTTGGCCATATCAATATGAGTCCCAGACGTCAGCGCACCCCTGCAGCGACCGAAGCAATGTACCGGATGATGCAATGGGCCTCTGAAGTTGGGTACCGCCGTTATGAGAGGAAGTGTAATGCTGCCAATATCCCATCATGTCGCGCTGCGCAGCGTCTGGGGCTGAGCTATGAGGGTGTGTTTCGCCAAGCTGCAATTGTTAAGGGCCGCAATCGCGATACAACATGGTTTGCATCAATCGATAGTGAATGGCCTGCGCCAAAAGAGGCTTTCAAAGCGTGGTTAGACCCTTGTAAATTTGATGCGAATGGGCGGAAGAACGAACGCTTAAGCGATCTAACGCGATTGGTTCGGCACAACAGTGACCCAGCCCTTTAAATCTTATTTAGATTGCCATTCGATCAGTTAGCCGTTGTTGAGTGATACTAACTATTTGCGCCGTTTCAGATGTGGCAGGTTGGCCGGCGTCATGTCTAACTGCCAACGCTTGGGTCGCTTTTAGCAAGCCGTGGTCTTTTGCGCTGCGGGCAACACCACTTAGAAATTGGGCGACATAGTTTAGCGTTCGATCATCTTTGTTGTCCTCAAGAACATCCATAACATGGGACATATCATCTTGATACGCAATCGGATCGGGATTGATCTTTTCGTCCGAAATAATCCGTGGCCCATATGGGTGACGATCAGCGGGAAAGCAGGCCAGAATCATCTCCTAAAATGCGGCCAGTGATGCGATTGGTTTGGCAAGGAACCCATCGGCACCCGCTGTCATTGCCGTATCACGTGAGTGTTGATCACCGGATGTTCTCAAAACAATTAAGGGGCGCGATGTATCTTCAACAAGGTCTTTGATCAGGTCTTCACCATTGCCATCGGGAAGCCCAATATTGATAATTGCAACAGAGGGGCGATAGACCTTTAGGTGTCGCCGCGCTGATCGCAAACTGTCTGCGCGACGAATGCCTGCGCCACTGCGAAGGCAATGCAAGCGCATCGCCTCACAGGCAAATTTGCTATCTTCGATCACCAACACCGTCAGTCCTAGCAGGCGGCGGTTAGCGGTTGAGGCAGGTAACTTTGGGGTGCGGCGGTGCGTCGCTTGCTCTTGGTGCGGATGGGCCGCATAAGGCAGCAACGCGTCTAACTTTGGGGAAAGCCATGATTGGCAGATTAAACCACCTTGCGATTGCTGTTCCTGATCTTAAGGCCGCAGCTGATCAATACCGCAATGCACTGGGCGCAAAAGTTGGCGAACCGCAGGATGAACCCGATCACGGTGTGACTGTTGTGTTCATTGAACTGCCAAACACAAAGATTGAGCTGCTATATCCATTGGGCGAAAATAGCCCGATCATCAGCTTTCTGGAAAAGAACCCTGCTGGTGGAATGCATCACGTTTGTTATGAGGTCGATGATATCATTCAAGCCCGTGATCAACTTGTTGAAACAGGTGCGCGAGTTTTAGG
>JABGTH010000219.1 GCA_018647275.1 Paracoccaceae bacterium | reverse complement strand
GTAAGAATACAGTTCATGGCTAAGTCACTTAGATAATGTATTAATATCTGTTTCTGATATCGAAACAATGTGACTGAAAAAAGACAAACCATTGAAAGGTATGATTAATATGCGAATAGAAATATCGTAATATACTGGGCCGAGCGGTTTCATCGTGAAACCTATCGTGTCAACCCCTTCATTCCTTTTTCAAGGCCTGAAAGCGTCATGCCGACCATGCGATCTGCGCCAAAGATTTCTTGGACCATTTGAATAGAATGGGTGTAAGTCCAGTATTTTTCAGGGACTGGGTTGATCCAAAGATGGCTGTTCCATTGATCGCGTGCGCGCTCTAACCAAACCTGACCACTTTCAGCGTTCCAATGCTCATTGGCACCTCCAGGGTAGGCAATTTCATAAGGTGACATTGATGCATCACCAACAAAGATACATTTATAATCAGGCCCATAGGTTCTGAGAACCTCGGCTGTTTCCAACTGAGCATCCCAACGGCGGCTGTTATCGCGCCAAACGCCCTCATACAGGCAGTTGTGAAAATAGAAGTGTTCCAGATGTTTGAATTCTGTTCGTGCAGCTGAAAATAGTTCCTCAACGACTTTGATGTGCGGATCCATGGAACCGCCCACATCCAAAAACAGCAATACTTTCACAGCATTGCGCCGCTCGGGGCGGGTTTTTACATCTAAATATCCGTTTTCGGCCGTCGCGCGAATGGTCCCGTTTAGGTCAAGTTCCTCAGCGGCCCCATCGCGTGCCCATTTACGCAGGCGCTTTAAGGCAACTTTAATGTTGCGGGTTCCCAGTTCAACAGTGTCGTCCATATTCTTGAATTCACGCTTGTCCCACACTTTGGTGGCGCGTTGATGGCGGCTTTCGTTTTGGCCAATCCGAACGCCTTCGGGATTATAGCCATATGCGCCAAATGGGGAGGTGCCAGCGGTACCAACCCACTTACTGCCACCTTGATGGCGCTTTTTTTGTTCCTCGAGGCGTTTCTTCAACGTCTCCATCAGCTTTTCAAAACCGCCCAAAGCTTCGATTTCAGCCTTTTCTTCAGCTGAAAGGTGTTTTTCCGCCATCTTGGTGAGCCAATCAGCTGGAATATCAACAGCTTTAAGTACCTGTTCTAGTTTGATGTTGTCCAAGCCTTCAAAGGTAGCTGCGAAGGCGCGATCGAACTTGTCGATGTTGCGTTCATCTTTAACCATGGAGACACGCGCTAAATAGTAGAAGGCGTTTAAGTCATAGGTAGCCAATCCAGCCTTCATTCCTTCGATAAAAATAAGGAATTCACGCATGGAGACAGGCACACCGTTCTTACGCAATGCGTCAAAGAACGGGATGAACATTAGGAGATGATCCGTTCCAAAACCACGGTGGCAATCAGGCCGACCACAACAAAGGCCATACCAAAGCCGGTGGCGTATTGCGCGATGTCTAGTTTATTTCCACCGCGACGTTTGGCAGTGATGCCACCGACAATTGCGCCAATAAATGCTGCTACGATTACGATCATATATTTTAGCCTCACGCTGTTAAAGACGGCCCTTTTTCAGCGGGGATAGTGATGAAATTTCACGCAACTTGGCCCGCAAAGCCCAATTTGGACCAAGCCGTAACGTGCTCATCCAAGACTGTCCAGTCTGACGGTGCGTGCTTCAGCAGAACGTCCGGTCAGATCAAGTGCTTCAGCGCGAATCAATAGGAGTGCGGATAGAAGAATGGCGTTTTTGCTACGTGCTGCACGATCAATGTATGGGCCGATCGAAGCGAGCGCACCCACGGCATCGCCTTGTGTAACTGCGTGTGTAGCAAGTTGTGTCGCAACATACGCGCGGTGTAAATCAGTACCCGGGGTCGCAGCATAGTAGCGGTCAGCAGAGACAAAATGTTGAAACGCGGCTTTTGGGTCAGAAGCCAGCATGATGCGGCCACTTGCATAGTGCACAAATGCCAAACGGTGGTCATTCCAGCCATTGCACTGGTAATCTTTAAGGCTTGATTTGCTGCCGTAATGCGTTGGGATTTTTGCTGCCTGGCCCAAGTGCGGTTTGAACAGCTTGTGCCCGTGCTTTTGGGGTACGTGTCGCAAATTTTGCGGCATGGCCGTTTCCGGCTGGTTTAATACGATTGAGAATATGAGGCAACGCTTGAGATACTTGGCCGCGTGTCATGCCACTGCGCAATTCAGGCGAATAATATGCCTTCAGCATCATTATGTCGAAACCTGTCAGCACCGTGTGCACGTCGTCATCGTTGAAAACGCTATCGGGCAGGCGATACAGGTCATTCAATGGACCGATTACTTGCGCTAGTTCCTCGTGCAGGCAATCGCCGACTTCTTTTGGGCTTGCGTCCTTTGACAAGAAAATCGCGCAATTGCTCGCGCTTTTTAGGTTTGCCCAGTTTATCTTAGCTGTAAGACGCGCACTGCGGTATTCTTCGATACTCGAGATGTTTGGGACAACAAAACACG
>JABGTH010000057.1 GCA_018647275.1 Paracoccaceae bacterium | reverse complement strand
CCAAGATTTTGCCTTGGAAAACGCCTGTCGCGCCGTTGCGCAACACCTTTTTGAACACCTGACGGCTTTCGCAGTTTTCTGCGTCATGGGTAATGAAAACTGTGTCGTCGTGGTGAAAATCACCGTCGCCTACACATGCGCCGCCAACGGTTGCTTTTGCATCGTCACCTGTCAGCTCAAGCACACATTCGTTGCGCGTCATTACACCGTTTGCCGTAAGTGTGAAGGATTTGAACACTGAATCAGTGCCCAGACGTGCAAAAATATGCGTCGCCGCGCGGCGTTCATGGTCGCGCCCTTGGGCACGAATGTGATGTAACGCTGCAGTGTCAGCAACTTCAACTTCCGTCACCATATTAAGACGTGCTGCAGCGGGCCCTGTTTCCAGAACAGTGAGGCTAGCGCCTGCCTCCAACTTGATCACGTTGTGCAACATCACATCAGATGTTTCTGAGTTGTGAAGGTAGATCATGTTGATCGGCTTGCTTGCTGCACCCGTCACGTGGATCAAAACACCATCCGTTGCAAAGGCAGTGTTCAAGGCGGCCAAAGGACGCTCAACTGGCTTTTGACCATTGGTTTCTAGCACACCGTAAACATCGCGAGCCCAGTGGATATCGGCATCTGCAGTTGCCAGACGTTCAATGCTGACACCCTCAAGTGACAGATCATCAGAGGCATCCGAATCAAATACACCGTCTACAAATACGATTTTGAGGCGTTCGACATCGTCAAAAAGTGCTGATTCGTCATTGTGAAACAGGGCCGCAGGTACAGCAACCGCTTGGGTTAATGTGTCTGGACGTGTGTATTTCCAATATTCATCACGGCGGTTTGGCAAACCCATCATTTGAACACGCGACAACGCATTCTTGCGCGCAGTGTCAGACCATCCTCCCGCTGGCAGGGTCAAACCCGCCAAACGCTCGTCAGTGACATTCATCGTTTCAGCAACAGCGCTCATTAGGAAACCTCTGCCAAGATGTCGGCGTAACCGTTCTGTTCAACTTCTAGAGCCAACTCAGGGCCGCCAGATTTAATGATACGACCGTTTGCCATGATGTGAACCACGTCAGGCTTAATATGGTCAAGAAGACGCTGGTAGTGCGTGATGACCAAGAAAGAGCGTCCTTCAGAACGCAAAGCATTCACACCCTCAGAGACCAATTTCATCGCATCAACATCTAGACCCGAGTCTGTCTCGTCCAAAATGCACATTTTTGGCTCAAGCATCGCCATCTGCAAAATCTCGTTGCGCTTTTTCTCACCACCGGAAAAGCCAACGTTGACTGGGCGCTTCAACATGTCAGCGTCAATTTTCAACGTCTTTGCTTTGGCGCGAACAACTTTGAGGAATTCAGCGGCAGACATTTCTTCTTCGCCGCGCGCTTTACGCTGTGCGTTTACGGCTGTGCGCAGGAAAGTCATGTTGCCAACGCCTGGGATCTCTACAGGGTATTGGAAAGCCAAAAACAGGCCAGCTGCCGCACGCTCTTCTGGTTCGATGTCAAGCAAGTCAACGTCTCCCAAATGCGCTTCGCCGTCCGTTACTTCGTAACCTTCGCGACCAGACAAAACATAGGACAACGTGGACTTACCAGAACCGTTTGGGCCCATGATCGCGTGCACTTGGCCCGCGCCAACCTCAAGGTTCACACCTTTCAAAATTTGCTTTTCTTCGTCTTCAAGTTTGACGTGCAGGTTTTCAATCTTTAGCATTTTATTCCCTCACTGCCCACTCATGGGCGCAGCATGTAATCATTAATTTCGAGCATACGTCCCTTTGGGAACGGCTGCGGTTCAAGTTTAAACGTGGCCATACGGCCCGTAATTTCTGGTTGACCAAGAAAGCCCTAGGTCGCGTGCATCCACTTGCGTGGCGTATAATAGTCAAACGGCAGCACGGTTGGCTGTTTGATATTGTATACCGTGACCAAGTCACATCCGAGACGGAAACGGCCGTCAACCAAAACGACGTCTGGGGCGCGTAGCTCATCCATTTTCCACACAGCCAGCGGATAGTGCGCAAACTGTTTCCAAGCGCGCTCATCTTTGGGATGCCCCACTCGCAGGTTGGTCCGCTGTCGGAATAAAACATATCGACAGTGGACCCCTTTGATGCTGGATTGGTTTCGATCCATTCCATTATCATTTCCCACCACGCCTTGTTGCTTTCGACACTTGTGATGTGCTTGCCTTCCATTTCCGACGCCATAACCGTCGAACCACCCGATCCGTATTCAAGGATCATATCCACTTCCTCGTAATGCTGGCGCAAAAGCTCTGCTTCGGCCTCCGGCATTGTGAGGTCTGGACGTTTGTGGGCAGCCTCGATCATGATTAGCCAACAGACCCTTCAAGCGAAATCGCGACAAGCGCTTGTGCTTCCATCGCGAATTCCATCGGAAGCGCCTGAAGCACGTCCTTGCAGAACCCATTGACGACCAAGGCAACCGCCTCTTCTTCGTCCATCCCGCGCGAGCGGCAATAGAACAACTGATCATCATCCACTTTGGACGTTGTGGCTTCGTGCTCAACGCGTGATGAATTATTTTTCACCTCGATATACGGCACCGTGTGCGCCCCGCATTTATCACCGATCAACAAGCTGTCGCACTGTGTATAGTTGCGCGATTCCTTGGCTTTAGGGTGCATAGAAACCAGCCCACGATATGTGTTCTGGGCCTTGCCTGCAGAGATACCTTTGGACACGATGCGCGACTTGGTGCGTTTGCCCAGGTGGATCAT
>JABGTH010000059.1 GCA_018647275.1 Paracoccaceae bacterium | reverse complement strand
TTTAACGCGAGGGCGCAAGGTGAGATTATTTGTAGGGATGGAGAATTGGCTATCGTTTCGGAGTTAAACTTAACCAATTTGCCCTTGGTTTTTGCCAACTTGACCACGGTGCATCAGGATGTGATCCAAGATGACACATGCCATCATCGCCTCGCCAACAGGCACAGCGCGGATGCCAACGCATGGATCATGACGCCCTTTGGTGATGATATCGGTTTCTTCACCTGACTTGGTAATCGTCTTGCGCGGCGTCGTGATCGACGAGGTCGGTTTGACTGCAAAACGGATTACAACATCTTGGCCGGTGGAGATACCGCCAAGGATGCCACCAGCGTGATTGTCTGAGAAAATAGGACCATCTTGTCCCATCCGAATTTCGTCAGCGTTCTCTGTGCCCATCAAAGTGGCTGCCGCCATGCCTTCACCGATTTCTACAGCTTTTACTGCGTTGATCGACATCATGGCAGCCGCAAGATCTGTATCTAGCTTTGCATAGATTGGCGCGCCAAGACCGGCTGGCACATTTCGTGCTGTCACTTCGATAACAGCACCAACACTGTTTTGGGATTTGCGAATGCTATCTAGGTAGGTTTCCCATTCGGAAGCCGCAGCTGTGCTTGGTACCCAAAACGGGTTTTGATCAATTGCATTCCAATCAAATTCGGAACGGTCCAAGTGCTTTTCACCCATTTGGACCATGTAGCCTGTGATTTTCAAATCAGGGGCCAGCAATTTAATCGCTTCGCGTGCGATTCCACCTGCGGCAACGCGGCTGGCGGTTTCCCGGGCGGAGGAACGGCCACCACCACGATAATCTCGAATACCGTATTTCATCCAATAGGAAATGTCGGCGTGACCGGGGCGGAATTTCTCAACGATGTCGCCATAGTCTTTGGAACGCTGATCAGTGTTTTCTATTAACAATTGGATTGGGGTGCCGGTTGTCTTACCTTCAAATACGCCAGAGAGGATTTTAACTTCATCGGCCTCTTTGCGTTGAGTCACGTTTTTGCCGGTGCCGGGCTTGCGCATGTCGAGCCACACTTGAAGCATCTCAGGTGTAACTGGGACGTTTGGTGGGCAGCCATCAATTGTTGCACCTATTGCTTGGCCGTGGCTTTCGCCCCAAGTTGTGACTCGGAACATGTGGCCGAAGGTATTGTAAGACATAAACGTTTTCCCCTGCGTGCTTAGTGAGCACGACATCCTTTGGGTGGGTTCTAACTGTGACGGCTTGTCCCCTCAAGTGGTTTTGCCTTGCGACAATGATGGCGACCTTCTATTCAGGGCTCACCTTGGGGTGCTTTGAATAGCTGAGATGCCACTGCGCGGACCCATTGAACCTGAACCGGCTAACACCGGCGGAGGGAAGGTAACGGCACATAGCCTCCTTTTCCCTATCGTCGCAAAAGGAGGATGCCATGAAGTATCTTACATTTGCAGCGGGCGTATTGACTGCAACCTCGGCTTTTGCCGAGACGCCCATACTAACTGTTTACGCAGGTGACTATTTTACCTCAGAATGGGGCCCAGGCCCTGTTATAGAAAAAGGTTTTGAAGAGATTTGCGGATGTGATCTACAATTCTCGACTGGTGATTTGGTGCCACGTCTTCTCCTAGAGGGCGAGCGCACCAAGGCTGATGTTGTAATTGGGCTGACGTCTGACGTCACTGCCAAGGCGCGCGCCACGGGCCTGTTTGCCCCGCACGGCCAAGACAAAAGTGCGTTGACCTTACCGATCGAATGGACGGACGACACGTTCCTGCCGTTCAACTATGGTCACACGGCTTTCATCTACAACGAAACGACAATGACAAAGCCTCCAGCCAGCTTTGATGCCCTGTTGGCAATGCCGGATGACGTACAGATCGTTATCCAAGACCCGCGCACATCTTTATCTGGTTTGGCTTTGGTTCTTTGGGTTGATGCGATTTACGGCGACAAGTCAGCTGATGTTTGGGCGCAATTTGCCCCGAAAATCCTGACTGTGACCAAAGACTGGTCATCTAGCTACGGTCTGTTTACCGACGGCGAAGCGGATATGGTTCTAAGCTACACCACTTCCCCAGCCTACCACATGTTCGCCGAAGACGATTTTACCAAGAAAGCAGCGATCTTCCCAGAAGGTCACTATTTCATGGTTGAGACAGTTGCCAAAATCGCAGGCACAGATGTGCCTGAATTGGCAGATGAATTCATGTCCTATGTCATGAGTGAAACCTTCCAAACGGTTATCCCGACAGCCAACTGGTCGCTTCCATCTGCATTGCCAGCCGAACAATGGCCTGAAGGTTGGGCGCAATTACCGCTGCCAGAGAAGGTGCTGTTCTATTCTGAGGAAGAGTCCACAGCCGTACAGGAAAAAGCTATCGAGACATGGCGCACAACGCTAAGCCAATAAGCCGCGTTGCAGGGATCTCTGCGGCCACATTTGTGGTCGTGGCGGTTCTGCTGGCGTTTGTCGGGATTGGCTTGCGGGTCAAGACCATCAGTGGGCTTGGCCCTGCTGAATGGCAAGCGATCCAGTTTACTATTGTCCAATCCGCCCTTTCGGCGTTGCTGTCCTGTGCATTGGCTGTGCACGTCGCCCGTGCTCTTGCACGGCGCAAGTTTTGGGGCCGAACATTCCTGATCACCCTGTTGGGTGCCCCATTTATTTTACCTGTTATTGTCGCAATGCTCGGACTGCTGGCCATATTTGGCCGATCGGGCGTGTTGAACGACATGCTTGAGATGATTGGGATCGCCAAGATTTCGATTTACGGGTTGCAGGGCGTTGTGCTGGCCCATGTGTTTTTTAACCTCCCCCTTGCGATACGGCTGTTGGTACAAGGTTGGCAAGGCGTGCCAGCGGAACGGTTTCGCCTTTCGGCGCAATTAGGCATGGGGCCGCGCATGGTGTTCCGCCTAATCGAATTGCCGTTGTTGATGCGGATATTGCCGGGGGCCTTTGCGCTGATTTTTGTGATTTGCCTGACTAGCTTTGCCGTTGCGTTGACCCTTGGCGGTGGACCACGGGCCACGACGATTGAGCTGGCGATCTATCAAGCGTTTCGTTTTGATTTCAATCTGGGTCGGGCCACACTTTTATCTTTGGCACAACTATTTGTTGCTGGTGGTGCTGCGGTGCTGGCATTTTGGCTGGTGCCTGCTGTCACCTTTGGCGGGGGCATGGACCGAATGCAGAAACGTTGGGACGCGCAAGGCAAGGGGGCCCGTGCGTTGGACGGTATGTGCATTGCCTTTGCGGCAAGTTTCCTGATTCTGCCGCTGGTGGCAATTTTGATGTCTGGGTTGCGCGGGCTTTTGGAAGTGCCGCTGATCGTTTGGACATCTGCGTGGACTTCGCTTTGGGTTGCGCTGGTTTCAGTGTTGGTTTTGTTGGTTTTGGCCCTACCAATGGCGGGGTGGATCGCCACCTCTAGACGCGCAAGTGTTGAGGCGATTGGCTTGCTGGGCTTGTCGGTGTCACCCCTGATGATCGGTACGGGTTGGTTCATTTTGATTTATCCATACGCCAACCCAACCGATTGGGCATTGGTCGTAACGATATCGGTCAACGCGATGATGGCTTTGCCCTTCGCCTTGCGCATCTTGGTGCCGTCAATCCGCCAAACTGCGCAGACTTATGATAGGTTAAGTGGTGCGCTGGGCATCTCCGGTATAGCCTTTTGGCGCTGTGTTTTGTTGCCGCGCTCGCGGCTGCAGATTGGGTTTGCCGCGGGTTTGACGGCAGCCCTGTCGGTGGGGGATTTGGGGGTGATCGCATTGTTCGGTGATCCTGATCGCTCGACATTGCCGCTTCAGATGTATCGGCTGATGGGCAGCTATCGGACTGATGCGGCAGCGGGTGCTGCGTTGATATTGCTGGCGCTGGCCTTTGGCCTGTTCTGGATCATGGATTATTGGGGGCGTCGCAATGCTATCGCTGAATAAGATCAAAATTACCCAAGGTGCCTTTGAATTGAGGGCGCATTTTGACGTGGACGTTGGGCAGAACGTTGCAGTGGT
>JABGTH010000060.1 GCA_018647275.1 Paracoccaceae bacterium | reverse complement strand
GGATCGTGAAATTTCTCCGGCGCAAATTGCCCGTCGTCAGTTCTTATTGATAGACTGCTACGAGACACCAAGGGCGGAAACCGGGCTTACGCTGCACTTTGCATAGAGGTCTGCTGTGCGGGACAAAATCGACCTTGGAGGATTCTCAACCAACAGCCGCTTTCTTAGAGATGCACACGCAGCGAAACACACTTTGCCGAATTTCTGACTTTTGCTTCGGGACCAAGCGGCAAATCAAAGAACTCGAAAGCAGAACTTGATCATTTGGAATGTTAGTGTGTTTCAGACCACCAGGGTGATAATAGTCATCAGATGCGTAAGCGAACCCTTTTGATCCCATTGAATATTCCACCATCTCGAAACATCCAAAGTTGGCGCAACGGCCTCATAAGCCTAGGGTCACTGACATTTTTGCTTTCTGCGATGCGGCTTGGGTTAGAAGCTTCCATCAACTTCGTTATCTACGGTCATGTACGGCACACCCATAGAGGGCAGCAAAGTCGTCTTCGATTGTGAACAGGCTAGGTGTGCGGTCACCAAGGATGCCGCAAGGTTGCGCAAAGACATCGATAAGTCGGGCCGGTGATATACTTATTACAGCCCTGGCTACGCTGCCTGCAAGATAGATGCCTGAGGACGGCATGTAGACCAGCGACAGATCACGCAACAGCTGTCCAATCAGAGCCGCGTAGTGATCAATGGCGTTAGAAATGGTAGGATTGCTTGACGTCTTGTAAGACTGGACCGCAGTGGTTCCAAGCAAGGTATCGTCACCAGAAACATGCTGGCAAAACATTGTTAAGCCGCGTCCTGAAAACAGTGTTTCGATCGTTGGAAACAGGCATGGCGAATGACCGATTGCCTTAAGCATGTCAGACACCCCTTTCGGCATAGAAATATGCCCTGCTTCGGCAACAAAGCAATGAACACTGTCGGGGGCACTCAAAACAGGGCTAACATTAAATCCCGTCCCGATTCCGACGACTAAAGATTGCCCGTTTTTGGACGCCAATGTGGGACCATTGAAGATGCGCCGTAACTGTGTTGTGAGCATTGAAGGGACCGCATATCCAAGTGCAGACAAATCATTGATCAGAACCACCTGCTTGCAGCCGAACCGTTGGAGCAATTCGGTCTTTAGAATTCTCCACTTCCGGTTTGTCAGCAGCGCTTGATCGCCTTGAACAGGCCCCGCAACGGCTATTACCATGTCATCCAGAGGCATGGGCGCATGCTCTTTCAGGTAGGCCGCTACAATATCGTAGAGGTGCGGCCAGTCATCATTGCTGAAATTGCGAACAGTTTGCGGGACGATTTTACTGTCTTTGCACAAAGCCAATCGTGCATTCGTCCCACCAATGTCTGCCACCAAACGCATGCGTTTAATTCAGCCGCAAGCCGGTCTCGGGTTCAAAATATGAGACCTTTCCAAGATCAAACGCCAGTCGCTGAGCCATGCCTGCGGCAGCTGTTGTTTCAGCATGCAAGCGCGCGGTCACGTGTTTACCGCCAAGCTGCATCACAGCAAATGTATCTGCGCCTGCGGGTTCAACAATGTCGATCAGACAATCCGCTTGTTGCGTGTCGTCGGTGCGGGCAAGGGCAGCGTCCACGATATCTTCGGGACGCACGCCAATTATGACCTTCTCGGGCAAGTCGATATTGCGCGTGTCCATCAAAACAATCGGATCGGCGTCTTTGCGTGCGATTTCAATCTGCATGCCTTTGCCGTTAGCATTTGTCTTGGCTGGGATCAGGTTCATCGCAGGGCTGCCCATGAAATCGGCCACAAACAAGTTGGCAGGGCGATTGTATATCTCGGCTGGTGTGCCGATTTGCTGAATGATGCCGCCTTTCATGACGACAATCTTGGTCGCCAGCGTCATAGCTTCGATCTGATCGTGCGTAACGTAAACCATGGACGCGCCAAGCCGTTGGTGCAGCGCCTTAATCTCGGTGCGCATCTCAACCCGTAGTTTGGCATCAAGGTTGGATAGTGGTTCGTCAAACAGGAACAGCTTTGGATCACGCACCAAGGCACGGCCCATCGCGACACGCTGACGCTGACCACCGGACAATTGGCCCGGCTTGCGATGCAAAAGCGGTTCAATCTGTAACTGTGTGGAAACGTGTTTGAGTTTGGCGTCCTGCGTTGCCTGATCGATGCCGCGAACTTTCATACCGAAGGTGATGTTCTTGGCCACGGTCATGGTCGGATACAAAGCATAGGATTGAAACACCATTGCAATGTCGCGGTCCTTGGGGCTGACGTTGGTCATATTCTGACCACCGATAAACATGTCCCCTCCCGTGATCGGCTCAAGCCCGGCAATACAGTTCAACAGCGTTGACTTACCACAACCGGAGGGCCCGACGAGGACCAAAAAGTCCCCTTTTTCGATCGACACATTGATGTCTTTCAGAACCTCGGTTGCGCCGTAGTTCTTGTAGAGGTTTTTAACTTCGAGAATAGGTGACATCTGTTTTATCCCTTTACAGAACCAGCGGTCAGACCGCGGATGAAATATTTGCCAGCAACGACATAGACAAGCAGCGTCGGCAGGGCAGCGATGATCGCTGCGGCCATATCGACATTGTATTCTTTGACGCCAGTGGTCGAGTTTACGATGTTGTTTAGAGCAACCGTCACAGGCTGGGTACCAGCTTGGCTAAAGCTCACTCCAAACAGGAAGTCGTTCCAGATTTGGGTAAACTGCCAGATGACGGATACAACGATGATCGGCAGGCTCAGCGGCAGGAAGATCGACCAGAAGATACGAAAGAACCCTGCACCATCAATCATGGCGGCTTTCGTCAACTCAGACGGGATGCTCACATAGTAGTTGCGGAAAAACAGCGTGGTAAAACCGAGGCCATAGATCACGTGGACAAAAATCAGACCCGGTATGGTGCCAGAGATCCCCAATTTGCCCAGCACGATCGCCATTGGCAGCAGCACGACCTGAAACGGAATGAAGCAGCCAAACAACAACAATGCAAAGAAGATGTTCGCGCCTTTGAATTTCCATTGCGCCACAACGTAGCCATTCAACGCGCCGATGATCGTAGAGATAAGAACGGCAGGAATGGCGATCAGAAGAGAATTCAGAAAATAGGGGCGCACGCCTTCACATTGAATACCCGTACAGGCACCAGACCAAGCCGTGCGCCAAGCATCAAAAGTGACTTCGCGTGGCAGCGATACCAGATCGCCTGTGCGAATTTCATCCAAAGACTTCAGCGACGTTGTAATCATCACAAACAGCGGCATGAGATAAAACAGCGCAAAGACGCCAAGCAAGATGTAGAGGATAAAGCGCAGAACCAGTTTGGTCGTCGGGCTTTGGGTGCGGGTCGGGGCGTAAGACATATCAGTCATCTTTGGTCCTTAATTCAGAATAGAGGTAAGGGACAACAATCGTGAACACGACAAGCATCATGACCATGGCCGAACTTGCCGCTTGCCCGATGTCACCGCGCGAAAACGCCATGGCATACATGTAGGTGGCCGGAAGATCGGTCGCGTAACCCGGGCCACCGCCAGTAAGCGCGATGACAAGGTCAAAGGCTTTGATCGCGAGGTGGGCCAGCACGATGAACGCGCTGAGGAAAATCGGGGCCATCGACGGAATAATGATCGCGGAATAAACGCGCCAAGTGG
>JABGTH010000061.1 GCA_018647275.1 Paracoccaceae bacterium | reverse complement strand
CCAAACATCAATCGCACAAAGTAAAATAGAAAAGCACCACCCACGCAAATGATAATGGATTGAAGAATTCCATTGTGGGTGAAATTGCTTTTCTCAGCAAGATATCCAACGATCCCTGCAATCACGACTGTGCCTATCATTGTAGGAAACATGGTATCTTCTCCGCTATAGTTGCGTGCCAGCCGCAATTGGCCAGCCGTTCTGGAACTGCCCAGCATCTTGCGCACTTTTACCTGCACGCTGCAAGTGTGTCAGTCTAATCGCACCGCTGCCACACGCAATTGTCAAAGCGTCATCCAAGACTGCACCAGCATTCCCATTCTGATCAACCAAAGTAGAGCCAAGAACCTTAATACGTGTTCCATCCATCTCAAACCATGCGCCGGGGAACGGGGATAGACCGCGGATCAACCGATCAACTTCAACGGCTGATTTGGTCCAATCTATCGCAGCTTCTGCTTTGTCTATTTTGGCCGCGTAGGTGACGCCCTCTTTAGGTTGTTCCTGAGGCGTAAGTTGATCCAAATTTGCCAACGTCTCTACAATCGCATCCGCACCGAGCACGCTAAGGCGGTCATGTAACTGCAAGGTCGTTTCCGTTTCACCGATCGAAATAGCATGACGGCTTAGAACTGGACCTGTGTCCAATCCTGCCTCCATCTGCATAATGCAGACGCCCGTTTCAGCATCACCAGCCATAATGGCGCGGTGAATTGGTGCCGCCCCACGCCAACGCGGCAAAAGGCTTGCGTGAATATTCAGACACCCGTTTTTGGGCGCATCCAAAATGGATTGGGGCAGTATCAAACCATATGCCACGACAACTGCGACATCTGCTTCCAGCGCTACAAAATCGGCAAGGGCCTCGTTTGTGCGAACGCTTTGGGGATAACGCACGATCAAGCCAAGCGCCTCAGCCTTAGATTGAACTGGGCTTGGGCGATCTTTCTTGCCACGGCCTGCAGGGCGCGGTGGCTGGGAATAGACTGCAACGATATCGTGACCTGCATCAACAAGCGCTTCAAGCACCGGAACCGAAAAATCCGGTGTTCCCATAAAGACTATACGCATCATTCCCTCGCAGTGGCATGCCGTTGGCACGCCTCAAAAACTTATGTTTTACGCGCTTTACGCAGCAGCATATCGCGTTTCACACGGCCAAGATTGTCAAAATACATTTTGCCCTGCAGATGATCAATTTGGTGCTGAACGCTCGTCGCTTCAAGCCCTGTAAAATCACCACGCGTTATTACGCCATCTTCATTCAGATACCGAACGCTTACATTCTTAGGCCGCTTAATAATCGCAGAAACACCCGGTAAATTTGGGCTGGCTTCATCGTGAGTGTTCATTTCTTCTGACGTTGACAGGATAGTTGGGTTCGCCAAAAGTATCCGTCGTTTGCGATCCGGAGACGCATCGACTACCGCCAGCTGCATCATGACGCCGATTTGCGGCGCGGCCAATCCAACACCGGGCATTGCATCCATCGTCTCAACCATATCCGCCCAGATCAAACGAATCTCATCCGTAATTTCGGCAACTTCTGGCACGGCTGTGCGCAACCGCTTGTCTGGCCAACTGACAAACGGGCGAACCGTCATTTCGCCGCCTCGTACTGCGCAATCAGAGCCGCACGCGTTTCAGCGTCCAAATGATCAAATGTCACAATCCCATCAAGATGATCGATTTCATGCTGAACACAGGCCGCACCGAACCCATCAAAGGATTGAACATAACGACCACCCTCGAGGGAAGACCAAACCATCTGAACCTGCGACGGGCGGTTCACCTCGGCCAATACGCCCGGAATCGAAAGACAGCCCTCTTCCAATACAGCGCGTTCTTCGCCAATTTCTTGTAACATTGGATTGATGCAAACCAACGGATCCGACTTGCCTTCTTTCCAACCAATATCCATCACAAATAGACGGTTTAGTGAACCAACCTGAGACGCGGCTAAACCTCGACCCTGAGCAGCATACATCGTGTCCAACATATCTTGGGCCAAGGTGCGAATTTCCTGGGTGATTTCCTCAACCTGAACACAGGTCTCAGTCAACCGCGCATCTGGCCAAACGACGATATCTAGGACACTCATCCCCGATCAACCCCGCGCCAATTCGCGCTTTAGCTTCACCATTTTACGAGTGATCATCTGGCGGCGAAGGGGCTTGATGTGGTCGATAAACAACTTGCCCTCGAGGTGATCGATTTCATGCTGAACACAGGTGGCCCATAAGCCATCCATCTCTTCGTTTTGTTCGTTCCCATCACGATCCATCCAGCGCACTTGCACTGTTTTAGGTCGGGTCACATCCGCAAACAAATCGGGTATAGACAAACACCCCTCTTCATAGACGTTCTTTTCATCCGAGGATGCGATAATTTCCGGATTGAACATAATCAACGGACGGGCCGTTTCACCCTCTTCTTTGACGCAGTCCAAAACAATCAAACGATGCAAAATACCGATCTGCGGCGCAGCCAATCCAACGCCAGGGGCATCATACATGGTTTGCAACATATCATCGGCAAGCGTGCGCAATTCATCTGTCAAATCTGGCACATCAGCGCAGACTTTTTTCAGGCGGGGGTCGGGGTGCAATAAAATAGGACGTATCATGGCAGTGATGTAGGACAATGTGCCGTCCCGCGCAACGCCTCTTGCAACCCTGCCATATCCCGTTAGCTTGGCAAAAAACCAGCAAGATAGTGGAGACACCCCCATGAGCTTTGACGATATCATCGACCGCCGCGGCAGCCATTGTGTAAAATGGGACATGATGGAAGAAATCTATGGCGTCCCAACGGACACCGGTCTTGCTATGTGGGTCGCTGATATGGATTTCCGTCCGCCCCAATGCGTTTTGGATGCAGTTCAAGGACAAGTTGATCACGGGGTGATGGGCTATTTTGGGGACGATTCCAAATACAAGGAAGCCATCAACTGGTGGATGGAAACGCGCCACAACTGGAAAGTTGATCCATCATGGATCTTTACGACGCACGGCTTGGTCAACGGAACGGCAATGTGTGTCGATGCGTTTACATCTGCAGGCGATGGCGTGGTCTTGTTCACGCCAGTCTACCACGCATTTGCGAAGGTTATTAACGCCGCAGGTCGTAAGGTTGTTGAATGCGAGTTGACCAATAACAATGGCCGCTTTGAAATGGATTTTGACGCGTATGATGCGCAAATGACGGGTTCAGAAAAGATGGTAATCCTATGCTCACCGCACAATCCAGGTGGACGCGTTTGGTCCAAGGCAGAGTTGCAAAATGTCGCAGATTTCGCAAAACGCCACGACCTCATCCTTGTATCTGATGAAATTCACCACGATCTGGTCATGCCGGGCAGCACACATATTCCAATGACCCACATTAACGATATCACTGACCGTTTGGTGATGATGACGGCCACAACAAAGACCTTCAACATCGCAGGCTCACACTCTGGCAACGTTATCATTGAAGACCCTGATTTGCGCGCCAAGTTCGCAGGGCGCATGGCTGCGATGGGCTTGTCGGCCAACTCGTTTGGACTGTTCATGGCCACAGCCGCTTATTCACCTGAGGGAGCCACATGGGTTGATGGGTTGGTTGAATACCTTGATGGAAATCGCAAAATCTTTGATGCAGGCGTGAATGCCATCCCCGGCCTTGCCTCAATGAATTTAGAGGCAACATATCTGTCGTGGGTGGATTTCGACGGCACAGGAATGAGCCGCGAGGACTTCACCAAACGCGTTGAAAAAGACGCGCAGATTGCTGTGAACCACGGACCAACCTTTGGAACAGGTGGTGATACGTTCCTGCGCTTCAACATCGCGACACCACGTTCACGCGTCCAAGAGGCAGTTGATCGTTTGGCGAAAGCCTTTGGCGACCTTCAGTAAAACGAACAAAGGCGCGGTTTCAACCGCGCCTTAACTTAACTCAATATTTCGAACCAAATGAGCGCTGGCTTAGCGAGCGCGGCCCAGCAATGCGATTGGCGCATCGGGATCACGCACAAAGTCGATTGCCGGCTGTTCGGACACCGCAGTCAGGCGTTTGAATTCAAACAGCATCTCGTCCTCATCCCGCTCGTTCGCAATGATTAGACATTGGGACAAGTGGATCGCACCATCATATAAGTCGACCAATCCACGCAATTGTGGGGCTGTTTCCGCATCGATAGAAAAACCAGTCTTCCACATACGCAGCACTTTATAGGTCTTGTCATCAAAAGAGATGCGCAAACGCGACGCCTTTTTCATCCGCGCCAATCGGGCACGGTCTAGACCTGCCTGAACTTCTTTTGGAACAAATGTTGTCATCCGACTTCCCTTATTTGAGTACCTTAACAATGACCTATGCATTAGCAGCTGCAAGTTAAATCTTTGTGACAGACTTAAGATATCAACCCATAGCACCAAAGACATGTGCATCTGCGCATAGTGCATGAGCGCAGAACCCTATGGAGATACGCGCTACAACCATTTAGCCAAGAGTTAACAATATATGGAGTTGCACAATGGGACTATTGGTTGACGGAGTTTGGCACGACACTTGGTATGATACCAAATCGACTGGTGGAAAGTTTCAACGATCACAGGCGAAATTCCGCAACTGGATTACCGCCAATGGATCTGCGGGCCCATCAGGTACCGGCGGGTTCAAGGCCGAAACAGGCCGTTACCACATGTATGTCAGTGACGCATGCCCATGGGCACACCGCACGCTGATCTTCCGCCAGATCAAAGACCTCAGCGACCACATCACTATCTCAACTGTTCATCCTGACATGTTGTCAGATGGTTGGTCCTTTGAAAAAGACGAATACGGTGCGACTGGGGACACTTTGTTTGATCTGCCATTTGCACGCGACATCTACACCCGCGCAGACCCTACGTTTTCTGGTCGCGTTACCGTGCCAATCCTTTGGGATAAACAGCAGAACACGATTGTTAGTAACGAAAGTTCTGAAATTATCCGCATGTTCAACTCTGCCTTCAACGACGTGACAGGCAACACCGATGATCTATGGCCCCAGCACATGCATGACGACATCGAAGTCGTGAATGCACGGATCTACGATACGCTGAACAATGGCGTCTACCGCTGCGGGTTCGCAACAACTCAAGCAGCCTACACCGAGGCCGTGCATCCGTTATTCGATACCTTAGATTGGATCGAAGAGCGCCTAGGTACAAAACGCTATTTACTTGGGGATCGCCTGACGGAAGCTGACTGGCGGTTGTTCACGACCCTGATCCGTTTTGACGCCGTTTATCATCTGCACTTTAAGTGTAACAAAAAACGTATCATAGATTATCCCAATCTATGGGCCTACACCCGTGAGCTTTATCAAGTTGAGGGCGTCGCAGAAACCGTCAACTTGGACCACATCGTGCGCCACTATCATTACAGCCACGAAAGCATAAACCCAAACCGGATCATCCCCATCAATCCAACGCTAGACCTGATGGCCCCACACGGCCGCAGATAACGCAATCCTTCAACGGTTTCTGTTGCCCAAACCCTAACATCTAGGCGACAGAAATCGGAATTGACGAACTTTGGAAAACTCACTTGATAATGATAGGGTTTTCACTTCTTTTAGATTAAACAACGACAAAACATATTGTTCTAATTGACTGTGAAAGAGCTCAATCTTGACCAAAAAGAGTAACGATCACGGTGGCGGACTAGACGGTGCTGCACGCCAATACGGCGGCAAACGCACCGATTGGATTGATTTATCGACTGGGATCAATCCCCTGCCCTATGGCGTATCTGGAATTCAACCTGACGCTTGGACCGCGCTACCGGATCAAACCGCCGCCACCAACCTCACAGATGCGGCGCGTGCATTTTGGAATGTACCTGACACAGCTGCAATTTTGGCCGCCCCAGGTGCATCTTCTCTCATAGCAAACATGCCACGACTTGCCCAAACAGCATCGGTTGATATCGCAGGCCCAACATACAACGAACATGCCAGCGCGTTTGAATTGGCGGGCTGGAAAACGGATGGCGCAGCTGCTGCGCAAGTCGTTGTTCACCCCAACAACCCTGACGGCCGCATCTGGTCCATTGATCAGATCAAAGCGCCGTTACGTATTATCGACGAAAGCTTTTGCGATGTAATGCCTCTGCAGTCGCTGATCCAACACGCTGCTGAACCCGGCACAATTGTATTGAAAAGCTTTGGTAAATTCTGGGGTCTTGCAGGGCTGCGCCTTGGCTTTGCCATTGGCGAACCGGCGTTGATTGAGCAACTGAAAACCATGTTAGGCCCATGGCCGGTTTCCGGTCCGGCATTAACAATTGGCGCGCAGGCACTCAGAGATCACGATTGGGCCAACCAAACACGCATGCGCCTAGAAAAAGATGCCGCGAAACTTGACCAACTTATCACTGCAAAGGGTGCCACCGTTGTTGGCGGCACAACCTTGTTCAGGTTGTATGATGTAGGGGACGCAGCAGAATGGCAGGACCGTCTCGCCCAATCCCAAATCTGGTCGCGCATCTTTCCCTACAGCACGCGCTGGCTGCGCCTTGGCTTGCCGCACCCGATGGACTGGTCACGTATTGAGGATGCTTTATGAGCACCGCAGCCCTTCTCTTTTTCGCAATGATCCTTGATGCCATTTTGGGTGAACCCAAATGGTTATGGAATAAGGTTCCGCATCCCGCCGTGCTTATGGGTAACCTGATCAAGTGGTGTGACGAACAATACAACAGCGGTGAAAATGCCAAGCTCAATGGCGTTCTGACACTTCTCGCCCTCGTGGCTGGCGCAGCGCTCTTGGGGTATATTATCAGCTTGTTTGGCGGGATCGTTACAATCTTAATCACTGCAATGCTACTCGCCCAAAAATCCTTGGTTCAGCATGTCCAACAGGTTGCAGATGCCCTGCGCATCTCGCTTGATGAGGGTCGCCAAAAGGTCGCCATGATCGTGGGGCGCGACACTGGACACATGGATCAACCCGCCGTGGCACGCGGCGCAATTGAGAGCGCAGCAGAAAACCTGAGTGACGGTGTGATCGCACCAGCTTTTTGGTTCCTAGTAGGCGGATTACCAGGTTTAATGGTCTATAAAATCGTCAATACCGCGGACAGCATGATTGGCTACAAAACCGAACAGCACGCCGATTTCGGATGGGCCTCTGCCCGCTTTGACGATCTGCTAAACCTGATCCCTGCACGGATCACCGCAGCGCTTATCGCATTGCCCGCTGGCGTTCACAGCCAATGGCGCAACATCATCGCAGACGCAAAACTTCACCGCTCACCAAACGCAGGCTGGCCCGAAGCGGCAATGGCACGCGCTATCGACATCGCACTATCAGGCCCACGCGCCTACGAAGGACAGATGCAAGATTTCCCATTCGTGCATCCAGCGGGAAATCAGTTTGCGGGACCATCAGACATCGACGCCGCATGCTCTATGCTATGGAAAGCTTGGGGCATCGCACTTTTATTCACCACCATCCTTACCATTTTCTAATGGACACCAATATGCGCATACTTGCTTTAACTGCTGCCCTCCTCTTGCCACTCGCGGCCCACGCCGAATGTGGTGGCTCCTTCAATAGCTTCAAAAACGGACTAAAGTCCGAAGCCGTCGCGCAAGGTATTTCACCCGCGAAAGCGGATGCCTTCCTGTCGGGCGTCCGTAAAGATGGCAGCGTCCTAAAGGCTGATCGCGCCCAAGGTGTTTTCCAGAAACCATTCATCGAATTTTCGCGCCGATTGATTTCATCAAATCGAATCAACTCAGGGCGCTCAAACGCCAAACGCTTTGATCGCGTATTTGATAACGTCGAGTCCACATATGGCATAAACCGCAACGTGTTGTTGGCGTTCTGGGCTTTTGAAACTGATTACGGCGCGTTCCAAGGTGACTTCAACACCGCCAACGCACTGGTCACATTGGCCCATGATTGCCGCCGTCCAGAATTGTTCCGCCCACAGGTTTTCGCGGCGATGACCCTTTATGAACGTGGCCAATTTGATCCAGCACGCACAACAGGTGCATGGGCTGGTGAAATCGGAATGGTGCAAATGTTGCCGCGCGACATCTTGGAAAACGGTGTGGATGCCGACGGCGACGGCCGCGTATCACTCAAGACGTCGGCTCCGGATGCGCTGACATCAGGCGGCAAAATGTTGCAGCACTTGGGTTGGAACGCAGGCCAACCATGGTTGCAAGAAGTTACCGTGCCAAAAAATATGGATTGGTCAAAAAGCGGCTTGGGCACCACCATGTCCGCTGGCAATTGGCAAGCAATGGGCGTTCGGGCACGTGAAGGCAAACTTGCCAACCTTCCAGCGTCTTTGATCTTGCCACAAGGTCACAAGGGCCCAGCATTCCTAGCCTACCCAAACTTCAACGTTTACTTTGAATGGAACCAATCATTCACCTACGTTCTGACAGCTGCCTACTTTGCAACACGCCTACAAGGTGCCTCGGCTTATGACGCTGGAAACCCAGATCAGGGCCTTCAGGGTGACAGCATGAAACGCCTGCAATCCAAATTGCAAAAGCGAGGATATAATGTCGGCAAAATCGATGGCATTTTGGGCGCACGTACACGCGATGCAGTTCAAGCAGAACAACAGCGTCTTGGCCTGCCAGCCGATGCATGGCCAACGCCGACGCTCCTGAACAACCTATAAATCGATTTCATTTATTGGATCTATGATCTGGTCCTAAATCAAATAAGCCCCGCAGAGCACATACTCTGCGGGGCTTATATTTTTAAATAGCAATGACGCGAAATTGGGGTTTTAGCCCACCATCGCCGATGCCTTTTTCAAATCGACAGACACCAATTGGCTCACACCTTGTTCTGCCATTGTGACACCAAACAAGCGGTCCATTCGGGCCATGGTCACCGCGTGGTGTGTAATAATCAGGAACCGCGTATCCGTCTGACGGCACATTTCATCCAACAGGTCGCAGAAGCGTGTCACGTTGGCATCATCCAAAGGCGCGTCGACCTCGTCCAACACACAAATCGGT
>JABGTH010000062.1 GCA_018647275.1 Paracoccaceae bacterium | reverse complement strand
GGTCGTGATTGTGGACCACGCCAAAGCGCCGGGTGAGAAGATACGCATCTCTGGTGGTGGGCGCTGCAACTTTACCAACATGCATTGCGCCCCACATGCGTTCTTGTCCCAAAACCCACATTTCGCGAAATCTGCATTGGCCCGTTATACTCAGTGGGATTTTGTCGAACTGGTGGATCAGCACGGGATCAAATGGCACGAAAAAACGCTGGGGCAACTTTTTTGCGATGTATCAGCGAAAGATATTGTGGCCATGTTACGCACACTGATGCAGGATGCAGGTGTCGAATTACACTTACAAACATCTGTTGAAAACCTGACCAAAACTGAAAGTGGATACTCCGCCGTTTTGAATGGCCTAAACGGCTCAAAACCAATCACGGCCAAAAATCTTGTCGTCGCCACTGGTGGCAAATCTATTCCAAAGATGGGGGCGACCGGATTCGCCTATGACATCGCACGCCAGTTTGATCTAAGCCTCACTGAAACACGCCCCGCACTGGTTCCATTCACATTCCCCGAAGACCACTTCACACCACTCGCCGGTGTTGCGACACCTGCCCGCGTGTCCGCAAACGACACAAGCTTTGACGAGGCGCTGCTCTTCACCCACCGTGGTCTTTCTGGTCCCGTCGTTTTACAAGCTTCAAGTTATTGGGCTGAGGGCCAAGACATCTCAGTCAACATTGATCCTTATAATACGATGAAGGATGCACTGCGTGACAAACGACAAGAACAAGGGCGCAAGAACCTCACAACAGAATTAGCAAAGCTATTGCCCACCCGTCTTGTCGATCACCTCAAAACCCAAATGGATCTCACTGGCAACCTTGCCGATCAATCAGATAAGCGTTTGAGCGAAATCATCGACGAATTGCAAAATTGGAAGATGGCACCTTCGGGTACCGAAGGTTACCGCACAGCCGAAGTTACATTAGGCGGTGTAGACACAGACGAACTGTCATCAAAAACGATGGCGGTAAAGTCCCTGTCTTCTCTATATTTCATTGGAGAGGCGGTCGACGTTACTGGTTGGCTGGGCGGCTACAATTTCCAATGGGCATGGTCATCAGGCATAGCAGCAGCCCGCGCGATTGCCGCAGACTAAGACGCGTCTAAGCGCTTTTCGACCTCAGCAATAAAATCATCGCCACGGCGTTCAAAGCTGTCGTACTGGTCAAAACTAGCCGTTGCCGGTGCCAAAAGAACCACTTCGCCATCTTGTGCATCTGACATAGCAGCGGCAACTGCCTCAGCCATTGTTGTGCAGACCTGCGATTCAGCGGTCAGTTGCATTGCAAACAGCGCCGCTTCGCGCCCAATAACATATGCTTTGATAACGCCTGAAGAGGCAGCGTTAAGTTCTTCAACACCGCCCTCTTTTTGCAAACCGCCACAGATCCAGCGAATGCGCTTGAAAGCGTGTAACGCTTTTGCGGCACTATCAACGTTGGTTGCTTTGCTATCGTTCACGTAACGGACACCACCAACATCTGCGATTGTCTGACTACGGTGCGGCAAGCCACCAAAGGAATGGAATGCGGCCTCAATAACTTTCGGTGCGATCCCAAGAGAACGACACGCAGCAAAAGCAGCGCAGGCATTCTGGTGATTATGCTCGCCCGGCAATCCAGCAATGCTTCGCAAATCAATAGTTCCAGCCTGGCGGCCCTTGCGGTACTCGCTAAGGAATCCCTTACGGGCAAACACTTGCCAACCGGGGCCTGTTAGCTTTTCCTCAACTGACACGCGGATGACACGGTCATCCGCAGCGCCTTCGCTCAGCTGACCAGCAAGGAACATGCCTTCAGCCTCATCTACACCAATGACAGCGCGGTCAGGACCACCTTCTGCAAACAACCGGCGTTTGGCGGCGAAATAGCCCCCCATGCCAGCATGGCGATCAAGATGGTCAGGACTAAGATTGGTAAAGACTGCAACATCAGGAGTTAAGCTGCGGGCAAGATCAGTTTGATAGCTCGACAGCTCCAACACCACAACTTCGCCGTCGATTGCAGGATCAATGTCCAAGACACCGCGACCAATATTGCCTGCAAGCTGTGCAGGACGATTGGCATGAATCAGGATGTGGTGGATCAGGGCAGACGTCGTGGATTTTCCATTTGATCCAGTCACAGCGATTACGCGCGGCATGTTCTCAAAGTTGTTCCATTCTGGTGTCGCAAAAGATTGAAAAAACAACCCAATATCGTTATCGACAGGTACCCCCGCCTTAAGGGCCGCAGCCACAACTGGATTTGGCGTAGGGTACAAATGTGGAATACCGGGGCTAACGATTATGCGCGCAACATCGTCAAAACTGCCCGCCTTTTTCAGATCAACGCATTCAAATCCCTCGTCTAGCGCAACCTCACGGGCTGCATCATTGTCATCCCAGCAGATTGCTGTTGCGCCGCCCTTGCGCAAAGCTCGCGCAGCAGAGAGGCCGGAGCGACCCAAGCCAAGAACAGCTACTTTTTTACCACTAAGACCTTGGACTGGTATCATGATTTACCTGAATGGCGCCGAAGCCCCAAACCCCTAAATTTAAGTTAAGCAGAAAGGCGAAACGCTTATCTGACTTTAAGTGTTGCCAACCCAATCAGTGCCAAGATCAACGATACGATCCAAAACCGGATTACGATCTGCGGCTCTGACCAGCCCTTTTTCTCATAGTGATGATGAATCGGGGCCATTAAGAAAACGCGCCTTCCGGTCTTCTTGAAGTACATAACCTGAATGATCACACTCATTGCCTCAACAACGAACAAGCCTCCCACTATGCCCAAAACCAATTCGTGTTTTGTTGCGATTGCAATGGCACCGAGCGCAAGAGATCCAGTATCGCCCATAAACACCGCTGCTGGTGGGGCATTGTACCAAAGGAAACCCAAGCCACCACCAAACACGCCAGCTGCAAAGATCAAAATTTCGCCCGTGCCTGGTACATAATGCACATCCAGATAGTCGGTGAAATCAACACGGCCAACCGCATATGCAATGACGCCAAGCGTTCCTGCAGCAATCATAACTGGCATGATGGCCAAACCGTCCAATCCATCGGTCAAATTAACCGCGTTTGCCGCACCCACGATAACAATCATCGCAAACGGTATGTATAAAAAACCCAGATTAATCAGGAGGTCTTTGAAAACAGGTACCGCAAGTTGGTATTGAAGCTGCTCAGGATGCGCTAACGTTCCGAGATAAGACGCGACTCCCGCTATCACAAAGCCAAGCAACAGGCGAACTTTACTCGAAACACCGGCCGTCGATTGTTTTGAAACCTTCGCATAATCATCCGCAAAACCAATTGCCGCGAATGACATCGTCACGAACAGGATGATCCAAATGAAGGGATTGTCTAACCGCGCCCAAAGCAAGCTTGAAGTCAACAACGCACCAACGATCAGTAATCCGCCCATGGTCGGCGTGCCTGCTTTGGCAAAGTGGCCCTCAGGGCCATCTTCACGGATGGGCTGGCCTTTACCTTGGCGCTTGCGCAATACATTGATCAAAGGGCGTCCGAAAATAAAGCCGAAGAAAAGCGCTGTCAAGAAAGCACAACCAGCACGCACTGTGATATAGCGAAATAGGTTAAATGCCTCGTAATCAGACAACCAATAGAGCATCTAGCTCCCCTTCAATCATTATCTTGTGTTAAGTCGTTGGTTCCTTCGAATGGCCCATTTTGCGGATCGCGTCAACGACAAGGGCCAATTTCATCGACAATGATCCTTTAGCTAACACAATATCACCCGCGTCCAGATCGCGCTGGATGCCCTGAACCATCTCTGCGCTGGTTTCGGTCCAACGTCCTTTTTGCGCTTCTGGCAATGCATCAAACATTGTTTTCATCAGCGGGCCTACACAATGAATCACGTCTAATGCGCGTGTTGAGCTTAGCTCTGCCATATCAGCATGCAAAGCGACGGCTTGTGGCCCTAGCTCTTTCATGTCGCCCAAATATGCAATGCGCCGCCCCTTTGCGGCACTGCCTTTAACATCCTCGACATTTGCAACTGCCAGAACCTCTAACGACGCAGCCATCGATGTCGGATTTGCGTTATAACTGTCATCTATCAATTCAATTGTTAAGTGGTTTTCCACAGGATCAAGTACAATGACTTCACGTGCACCGCGCCCCTCAAAGGGGGACCAGCGGCCCAATGATCCAGCGGCAAGCGCAAGATCAGCAGCCAGTGCTTCGCATGCGGCCAATGCACCCAAACCATTCATCGCAAAATGGCGACCAGCAGTGGCAATCTTAAACAGCAATGGCTGCTCATGCGCCTCAGCTTGGACAATCGTGGTATCGCCAATAATCTTAACGTCCTTCAGAACATAATCGAACCCATGTTCACCAAACCCTACATCGCGGCGTTTCATATCATGTGCCTTGGCCTGTAGAATTGCAGCTGTCTCAATGTCATTGTTCATGACAGAGGTACCACCGTATTCCAGCCCTTCCATGACCGACGCCTTTTCAACTGCGATGCCTTCGACGTTTTTAAATGCTTCAAGGTGGGCTGCAGCGACGGTCGTGATCAACGTCACATGAGGGCGGGCCATTTTGGACAAGGGCGCGATTTCGCCTGGGCGGTTCATACCAATTTCAATAACACCGTATTGTGTGTCCGCCGGCATACGCGCCAGTGTCAAGGGCACACCCCAATGGTTATTGTAGCTCGCAACAGATGCGTGGGTTTTGCCTTGATCCCCCAGCATCACACGAAGCATTTCCTTGGTTGATGTTTTTCCAACGCTGCCTGTTACTGCGACAATGCGCGCATCAGTGCGGTCACGTGCAGCTCGGCCCAATGCCTCAAGACCATTCAAAACATCCTCAACAACGATCAGCGGTGCGCCCTCATCTATCCCATCAGGGATGCGCGAAACTAAGGCCGCGCTTGCACCCCTTTCCAACGCCTGAGCCACAAATTCATGGCCATCGCGTACGGCACTTAGTGCTACAAACAAGTCACCCTTTTGAATGGTGCGTGTGTCAATCGAAACGCCATTTGCAACCCATGGGATCGTGACTTTACCACCAGTTGCTTCGGCTGCCTCTTTCGAGGTCCATAGATTGCTCATGCCAATCGTCCTTCTAATGCTGCAACGGCCATACTGGCCTGCTCCACATCATCAAATGGCAGAACGTCATCTCCGACGGTTTGCCCTGTTTCGTGCCCTTTCCCCGCAATAAGCAAAGCATCTCCTGCCCCCAATGCGTCAACAGCCCGCAAGATTGCTTCAGCACGATCACCAACTTCGGTGGCTTGCTCACAACCCGCCATGACAGCCGCGCGAATGATTGCAGGGTCCTCTGAGCGAGGATTGTCATCTGTGACAAAAACCACGTCAGCATTTTCAGATGCGGCTTTACCCATCAAAGGGCGTTTGCCCGTATCACGGTCACCACCAGCACCGACAATCACAATCAATCGGCCCATCACATGCGGGCGCATCGCTTTTAACGCAGTTTCAACAGCATCAGGCGTATGTGCGTAATCAACAAAAACAGCGGCACCATTGTCACGGGTCGCAGCCAATTCCATTCGGCCACGAACGGTGGTCAGGTGTGCAAGTGTGTCAAAGACATGTGCAGGGTCTTCACCACCGGCTATCACCATACCTGCCGCCAACATCACGTTGTCTGCCTGGAAGCCGCCAATAAAGTTCAAACGCGTCTGATATGTTTTACCGTCAAATTCAAAACGTAAGTCTTGGCCCGTTGCGTCGAAACGCTGTGCACTCAGACATAAGTTGGCATCAGCGCCATGTCCGACAGTCATCACAGATTGGCCACGTGATGCAGCCATAGCAACAACATCGGCACCACGTGCGTCATCAATATTTACGACTGCCCAACCATCAGGAGCCAAAACCTCGTTAAACAATCTGGCTTTCGCATCAAAATACGCATCGAATGTTTCGTGATAGTCTAAGTGGTCTTGGGTGAAGTTCGTAAAGCCTGCAGTATTCAGCACCACACCATCAAGGCGGCATTGATCCAACCCGTGACTCGAAGCCTCCATCGCGGCGTGGGTGATGCCATTGGCTTCTGCCTCAGCCAGGGCTCGGTGAAGTGTGATGGGTTCAGGCGTAGTATGCGCCAAAGGTGCAGTCCACGCGCCCTCAACCCCAGTAGTACCCAAGTTGACCGCAGCCAATTCTAATTCGACCCAAATTTGGCGCACGAATGTACTGACCGAAGTTTTGCCATTCGTTCCGGTGACCGCCATCATCACCCGTGGCTGCGCACCAAACCACAAAGCTGCTGTGCGGCTCAAGGCTTCGCGCGGTTTGTCGCTGATTACAACCGCAGCGCCAAACTCACTAATTTCTTCTGAGGCAAGTGCTGCGCCCTCGGCATCTGTTAGGATAGCAACCGCCCCAAGCTCCAAAGCTGTTTTAACGAAGCAGGCACCGTGAACCTTAACACCCAGCATCGCTGCGAAAAGGAAACCTTTGCGAACTTCACGGCTGTCCACGGCAATGCCGCTCAATTCAGGATTCGCGCCGTTTGCGGCCACAAGACCAAGTGCGTTGAGCGATTTAACCATGTGCGTTGCCTTTGTGGCTTAGTTGCTGCTGGTTAGCGTTATATCAGCCAAAGTTTGAGGTTCAACGGTTGGTCGCATTCCAAGTAAAGGTGCGATGCGGCGGATCATTTCTGCCGCAACAGGAACAGCCGTCCAACCCGCAGTACGGCGAGGTTTTTCACCAGACGTTTCAACTGGTTCGTCCAAAGTTACGATCAAAACAAATTTTGGATCGTGCGCTGGGAACATGCTGGCAAAGGTCGCGATAACTTTATCCTCATAATAACCACCTGTGGGCTTTGGTTTGTCAGCAGTCCCTGTCTTACCACCAACGGCATATCCGTCAACTTCACCAAAGCTTGCAGTACCTTGACTGACAACCTTACGCAGCATGCCACGGGCCGCGCGTGCAGCCTCTTCGCTCATAATACGTGGACCCATTGGAACGCTTGTTTTTTTTAACAACGTAGGTGTGACTGCACGGCCACCATTGGCTATCGCAGAATATGCCGCTGCCAAGTGCATCGGTGAGGATGAAAGACCGTGACCATAGGAAATGGTAACACTGCTCAAATCAGTCCAACGTTTGGGCAACAAGGGACGCCCGCCTGCCGCTTCTACAATCTCAAACGGTGAAGGATCAAAAAAGCCCATTGCATCAAGAAATGATTTTTGGCGCTTAGATCCAATTTCCAAAGCCATGCGCCCTGAGCCACGGTTGGATGATTGAACAATGATGTCTGAAACACTCAGTTTACCGTAGTTCTTGTTGCGAAATTCACCGATGTTAAAACCACCGACACGCATCGGACCTCTGGTGTCAATGATGGTCGATGGTTTCACAAGACCCAGATCAACGGCTTGCACCGCTGTGAAAATCTTAAACACAGAACCCAACTCATACACACCTTGAACGGAGCGGTTGAACAGAGGGCTGTCAGATTGATCACCAGTGGTTGCTGGGCGAGGACGATCATTGGGATCAAAATCAGGCAATGAAACAACCGAAATAACTTCGCCCGTATGCACGTCCATCAGAACTGATGTCGCGCCTTTTGCGTTCATCAACTTCATACCACCGTACAAAACGCGCTCTGATGCAGCCTGAACCGTCAAATCAATAGACAGCTCTAGTGGGGTTGCTCCATTGGCAGGGTCACGAAGATAATCATCAAAATACTTCTCAACGCCTGCAATCCCAATAACTTCGGCTGCGGCAACGCCTTCTTTGCCAAAAGATGCACCACCCATGATGTGCGCCGCCAACGAACCGTTTGGATAGAGACGCATCTCGCGCGGGGCAAACAGAAGACCTGGATCACCGATATCGTGCACAGCTTGCATTTGTTCAGGGCTGATTTTTTTTCGTATCCACAAGAACTTTCGTTCACCTGTGAAATCCTTGATTAGACGTGCGTGATCAAGGTCAGGGAAAATCTTAACCAAACCATCGGCAGCACCCTGCGGGTCAATCATGTAAAGCGGTTGGGCATATAGCGCGTGCGTATCAAAGTTGGTCGCAAGCAGATTACCATTCCGGTCGACAATGTCAGCACGTGCAGCACTGATCGTTGAACCATACGCCGCCGAACGCGGTTCGACTGGATCAGATGTGGCAAGACCACCCATGCGCGCCCCAACAACAGCAAATGCACAGAAGAAGAACAGCCCCAAAACCAACAAACGCCCCTCAGCACGGGCGTGTGACATTGCTTGCATATCTTCGTGACGCAGACGTTTGTTTTCTCGCTCAATTGCATCAGGATTTTCGCCCTTTTGGCGAGCCTCTAGAATGCGTGCCAACGGGCGTAGCGGAATACGGATCATGGCTGATCACCCGTGTTTGAAACATCAACCGGGTTTAGGATCGGCAACAATGGCTCTGATGGATATGCAATCTGGTCAATGTTACCAAACTGCTCCGGTGCCATCGGCAACAGGCCAAGGCGGTCAAAGTTAAATTCGGCAAGGTCGAAAAGACGTGATGGACGGTTCAAAAATGCCCATTCGGCCCGCAAAACACCTAGTCGTGCGTGTGCCTGCTGGATTTCACCGCGTGCGCTCTCTGCATCATTCAACGCTTTGCGCGTTTCATAATTCTCCTGGTAGCTCCAAAATGCCAGCGCAATCACTGCCATGACTGTTAGAATGTACAAAACCGTACGCATTCAAACTCACCCTTACTTATGCTTTCCAGTCGTCGGCATCCCGATCGACTTAGCATCCACCTCACCTGCTGGCGCGTCTGTGCGCACCGCAACCCTTAGTTTCGCAGAGCGCGAACGCGGATTGTCTTGTAATTCTTGTTCATCTGGACCGATGGCCTTACGTGACCGAACGGTAAATTGGGCCGGCACAACATTCAGTTCTGGCGCATAGCGATTTGCATTGCCTCCCGCGCCAGATCTAGCTGTCAGGAACCGCTTAACCATGCGATCTTCCACAGAATGGAACGTTACCACAGCCAATTGGCCACCTGGTTTCAAGGCACGTTCCGCCGCCATCAAGCCGCGGAAAAGTTCGCCATACTCATCGTTGACTGCAATCCGGATCGCTTGAAAACTACGCGTCGCCGGATGTGATTGACCCGGCTTGGAGCGCGGCAAACAACCTTCAATAATTCCAGCGAGACGAAGTGTTGTCGTGATTGGCTCCATCTCACGTTCCCGCAAAATTGCTGTCGCGATGCGACGGCTGGCGCGTTCTTCACCGTAGTGGAACAGGATGTTTGCAAGCATCCCCTCTTCGGCGGTGTTCACGATATCAGCGGCTGAAGGACCATCTTGTGACATGCGCATGTCCAACGGTCCGTCTCGCATAAATGAAAATCCACGTTCAGCCAAATCAAGCTGCATGGAGCTAACGCCGAGATCAAGAACGACACCGTCCAATTCCTGCGCATATTCATCCATGCGTGAAAAAACACCCTGTTGCAGGGTAATGCGATTGCCGTAATCCCCAACCCACGGATCGGCCAATTCAAATGCTAAGGGATCGCGATCAACGCCCATGACGTGATCTGCACCCGCATCCAACAATTGCTTTGTATAGCCCCCGGCGCCAAATGTACCATCAAGCCAACGACCCTCAATCGGACCACACGCTTTCAAGATCGAATTGATCAAAACCGGAATATGTGGCCCCCCAGCCGACATTTAGACGCGATCTCCATCTAAATAGACGGAAGGATCAAGATCTGGGTCAAACCCATCATCATCCAATGCCGCGATGCTGATGTCATACGCTTCGGGCTTCCAAATCTCGAAAGTGTCACCTGACGAAACAAATTTAGCCAAGCCATTGAGGTCGATTTTTTCTCGAAGCTTTGCAGGTAAAACGATGCGGCCTGTGTCATCCACAATCACTTCAACTGATTGAGCTGAATACAAACGCTCCATCACTTTTCGTTTCGCAGAACCACGCGGGAATGCAGCGATCTTATCATCAACTTCATCCATGGCCCCAATCGTGAAGCC
>JABGTH010000090.1 GCA_018647275.1 Paracoccaceae bacterium | reverse complement strand
TGGATTTCAACACTGTGCATCATTGGATTTGGGTTCTTTGGCATCCAAGCCAGCCTGACAGGCGCAACATATGAAGGTGAATTGATAAGCACATGGAGCACCATGTTCCCTGCGTGGGTATTTGTATTGTTGATGGTGTCGCTGTTGGTGTCAGCACTCAGCACTTTGGACAGCGCACTTGCGTCTGCGGCACGGTTGGTTGTTGACGAACTACGCCTAGCGCCGCGCAGCCTCAATGGCGGACGCGCCGTGATGGTTGTTTTTATGTTGGCGGGTTGTGGTTTAACACTGTGGGGTAATAAGACGCTGTTTGATGCTGTCGCCGTTTCAGGAACTGCATCGATGTTTCTGTCACCTGTCTTGATCGTTGGATTGGTTATGGGGCGTCAAATCGCACTTTGGTCTTATCTTGTGGCCTTCATATCGGCCATTCTAGGCGCATTTGCCTATTTTGGTCGCGCTTGGCCCAGCATCGAAAGCATTCTTCCTGAAGGCCACAAATACGAACAGTTGCTGGTAATTTGTATTGTTGTTTTGGTTGTTGGTTTTACTGCAGTGCTTGCGGGGGCGCGGAAGGGCTGATAGCTGCTAATCTGACGCTTTTCATCGGATAAAAAGGCTGCATCGTTGAGTACTTCGAATGACCACACGCCACGGCTTGAAATCCGTAACTTGTGCCGCAGCTTTGATGGCCGCGCAGTTGTTGATGATGTTTCTCTAAAGATTATGCCTGGGCAGGTGACCTGCCTGCTTGGTCCGTCTGGTTGTGGTAAGTCTACCACTTTGCGGATGATTGCTGGCGTAGAGATGCAACACAGCGGCGAAATTTACGTAGATGGCAAACTGATTTGCGACACAGTCATGCGTGTGCCGCCTGAACGGCGTGAAATTGGCCTGATGTTTCAAGATTTTGCATTGTTTCCCCATCTTAGCGTGGCCGACAACGTGGCCTACGGGCTGACTGGGTCGAAGGCCGACAAGCGCACGCGCATCGAGGAATTGCTTTCCCGTGTGGGACTTTCACAGTTCATTGACGGGTACCCGCATCAGTTATCTGGCGGCGAACAACAACGTGTTGCTTTGGCTCGCGCCTTGGCTCCACGACCACGAATTATGCTAATGGATGAACCATTCTCTGGCCTAGATAACCGCCTGCGGGATGGCATTCGTGATGAAACGCTAAGTATTCTGAAAGAGGAAGATACTGCGGTGCTACTTGTAACGCACGAACCGTATGAGGCGATGCGTATGGCCGATGAGATTGCATTGATGCGCAACGGCAAGATCGTGCAGCAAGGGGCGCCCTACAACGTTTACACACGACCGCTGGATCGTGCATCTGTTGCGTTCTTTAGCGATGCTAACATGCTTAACGCCACTGTCGAAGGCGCATTGGCAGTGACCCCCTTTGGTCGGTTCTTAGCGCCCGGGATGCCTGATGGAACAAAGGTTGATATCACCTTTCGTCCACAACACTTGCGGATCGATTTTGACCGTGCGGGCGAGGGGCCAAAGCCAACGCCTGCCGATGGAACTGCTGCGCGGGCTGTTGTTGAACGCGCAAGGTTCATGGGTAACGAAAGCCTTGTGGAATTTCGATTGGATCACGATGGAACCTTGATGAAGGCCACCGTGCCCAATGTTTTCTTACCCAAAGTTGGAACTGTGATGTGGTTGACCGTGCCACGCGACAGATGTTTTGTATTTCAAGCAGATGAGGTTGAGTGATGCGACTTTTGACAGAATTTGGAATGGGCACATCGCTGCGCCGTGGGGACTATACCCAAGCTGCAAAGCGTGCGGTCCAAGATGCGCTTTGGCACAATTCGATCAATTTGGCGGAGCTGTTTGATTTCCCAAAAGATGCAATGCAAATCACTGTCGAGATTGCGGTTCAGAAACCTGAAGAGGTCGACGTGAAAGCTGTGGCCGAGGTGTTCCCATACGGCAAGACGACGTTCAAGGTTCACAAAGGCGGTTTAGATGTAGCGCGCCCTGAAGGCACTGGAAACCCGACAATTATGGCAAACGTTGCCTTGTCTGTCGCCTTTGATATGGAGCGTTCGGATGATTGATAGTGTTCAAGAACAGCGTATTATTATCGAAATGGGCATGGGCAACGATTTGCACGGTATGGATTACACCAAGGCCTGTGCGCGTGCGATTGAGGATGCATTCCGCCACTCATCATTGCCGTTGTTTGGTGCGCTTGAAATGTCCCACGACGCAATGCGTGTTCAGGTGACGGTTGGGATTCAAGAGCCTGACAAAGTTGATGTCGATACGTTGGTTGCCAAACTGCCACGCGGGCGCGCCGAAGTAACCGCCGTGTTTGGCGGCATGAACGTTGTTGCTGAAAATGGCAGTGATACAATTGTCATTGCACAGGCAGCTGTTGAAGCGTTTTTGCCACCTCAAAACGGTTGGAAGCTGAAAACCTAAGTTTTGTAATCACTTAAGCGTTTTCCAACTTCATCAACGAACATTTCAGGCCGCGCTTCTGCTGTTTGAATGAGATCAGTTCGGAAGACGCGGAATGCTGATTTGCGTTCGCACCATGCGGTCAATGTCCAGACACGGCCCCAATAGTCAATCTGTAGCGGGCGAACAGTGCGTGTGGTTACCCTATCACCCTTAGAATTGTAGGTTAGCTGTAGCTTCTGCTTGGCCTTAATTGCCGCACGGATCAAAGGCATGGATGAGAACCCGCGTGCTGCGTCTGCAAAGGGGGAACGTGCAAACTTCCATGCATCTGCTGAATCAACACTGCGTTCTGGGAGAGCGTTGTCTAATTTTTCGGCGAGGCTTTGCGCTGCTGCGCGAAATTTTGGGTCAGCGGCTTCAACAACAATTGCCAATCCTAGGTTCAAAACCTCAAGTTCGGCTTGTGTCAGCGTTATTGGGGGCAGGGTGGTGACGTCCAACGTGCGATACCCAATGCCGCGCGACCCCTCGATGGGTACGCCGGATGCGATTAGCTGATCTATATCGCGGTAGATCGTGCGCACCGATACATCCATAGCATTGGCAATATCTGAAGCGCGAAGCAACGCACCACCTCGCAACATTTGCATTATTTCAAATAGGCGGTGGGATTTTTGCATGCTTTACCTTGTTTACGTGCAGCCTTCCTAGCAAAGAACACAACTGACATAAACCTGTCAGTTGTGTCGTATTTGACTATTTCATGGCATAATTGCCAACCGGATCTAAGGCGAAATGCCTATTCTTGCTTTTCCCGGCCCAATTTGCTGACTAGAAAGGAAATTAATAAATGATGTGCGCCCTTGAGCGTACGAGACATAAAAATAGGAGACACGTTATGTCACTAGGACCTTGGCAAGTATTGCTAATCGCTGTTGTTGTGTTGGTGCTTTTTGGGCGCGGTAAGATCAGTTCATTGATGGGTGAAGTCGGGAAAGGCATCACATCATTCAAAAAGGGCATTTCTGAAGGCACCAAAGAGATGGAAGACGAAGCGGCTGATGTTGCTGAGACCATCAAAGACGTGACGCCTGAATCTGACAAAGAAGACAAGGTTTAAGCCATGTTTGGAATGGGCGGGGTAGAAATGCTGGTGATCGGCATCGTCGCCCTTATTGTGGTCGGTCCCAAGGACCTACCGATGTTGTTCCGCAATATGGGGCAGTTTGTCGGAAAGGCCCGCGGCATGGCACGCGAATTTCAATTCGCTATGAACAAAGCCGTGGACGGGTCGGGGATGAACGACATCTCAAAAAGTCTCAAGACGGCGACCAACCCGATTGGATCGGCCCTAGATAGCGTTAAAGATGCCGCCGCCGATGCGACAAAGGATCTGAACATTGATCCCGACAGCGAGACAGGCAAGTTGGCGGCGAAACGTGCCGAACAGACCAAAAAAATCCAAGCATCTACTGCACGTGCTGCTGCGACACGCAAAGCAGACGAGGCCGCAGCCGCCTTGGCCAAGGCTGATGAGGCTGAGGCCGCGCTGAAACCCGCACCAAAGAGTGAAACATGAGCCAAGCTGAAGACCATATGGATGAAAGTAGCGCACCGCTGATTGAACATCTAACCGAACTACGTTCGCGTTTGATCCGTTCGGTTGCGGCTTTCGTTATTGCGATGCTTTTCTGTTTTATCTTTGCAGGCTACCTGCTGGACTTCCTTTTACTTCCAATCGAAAAAACAATGCGTGAATTGGGTAACCCTAATCCGGTCATGCAATATACAGCTCCTCAAGAGTATTTCTTTACGCTGTTACGGATTGCAATGGTCGGTGGTCTTGCCTTGGGTTTTCCGGTGATTGCGACACAGCTTTGGCGCTTTGTTGCACCGGGTCTCTACCGCAATGAAAAATCTGCATTCTTACCTTTCATCGTTGCTTCGCCCGCGTTGTTCATGATCGGGGCGATGTTCGCCCACTTAATCGTAACACCGCTTGCGATGCGCTTTTTTCTAGGCTTTGCGGATCTTCCGTCAATGTTGTCGCCTTTGCTAACAGGGGCGGAGAACATTTCTGAAAATAAGACGGGCATTGATATCGTGTTTAACGGTAAGGTGAACGAGACGCTTGATATCACATTGAAGTTGATCGTCGCTTTTGGCCTCTGCTTCCAATTGCCAGTGCTTCTGACGCTTATGGGCAAAGCTGGCTTAATCGATGCCGATGGCCTACGTCGCGTGCGCAAATATGCGGTTGTTGGCATTCTGACACTGGCCGCGGTTGTGACGCCTCCAGATGTCATCACCCAAGTTATCCTGTTCGTCGCTGTTTATGGCCTGTACGAAATATCCATCCTTTTGGTGGCTCGTGTTGATCGTGATCGTGAAGCCAAGCTACGTGAAGATGGTTTTTATGAGGATGATGATGAAGAGCCTTTGGATGATGAAGATGACGAGGGTGACCTCAAGTGATTGACGATCCGATGGATCGTATTGCGCAAGCATTAGAACGTCTGGCGCCGGCCCCGCTGCCCGCGCCAGACTTTTCCTCAGCCACTGCGTTTGTTTGGCATACGCAACCTGATCGGTTAGAGGCTGTCCCGAAAGTTGCACGTATTTCCCTGAACCTATTGGTTGGTGTCGATCGCTCACGCGACACTTTACTTGCCAATACTCGTCAGTTTGCAAAAGGCTTGCCAGCAAATAATGCGCTTTTGTGGGGCGCACGTGGCATGGGAAAATCCAGTCTTGTCAAAGCCATTCATGCTGATGTTCAGGCAGATCATTCTCACCTAAAGATCGTCGAATTGCAGCGGGAAGATTTGCCATCGGTCGCTCGTCTACTGAACCTTCTCCGCGGATCAGGCGATCGCTTCATCCTATTTTGTGACGACCTTAGCTTTGGCCAAGATGATGCGCACTATAAGTCATTGAAGGCTATTCTTGACGGTGGAATTGAAGGGCGTCCAGAAAATGTGGTTCTTTACGCAACCTCAAACCGTCGTCATTTGATGCCACGTGATATGATTGAGAACGAGCAGGGCTCTGCCATCAATCCTGCCGAGGCCGTTGAAGAGAAAGTGTCTTTGTCTGATCGTTTTGGTCTGTGGCTCGGTTTTCATGCCTGTGATCAGGATCAATATCTGGCAATGATTGATGGGTACTGTGACGCACACGGGCTGAAAATTTCGCCCGAAACACTGCGTGCAGAAGCCATTGAATGGCAAGCGACTCGCGGTTCCCGTTCTGGACGGGTTGCATGGCAGTTCTTCACCGACCTAGCAGGCCGTCATGGCGTTAAGCTGTAAATAGACTGGTACTAAGTGGCCCATCGAAGGCTCACTCTGGTTAGTTCTACTGCAGAAATGGCAACGGATCGACACTGTCAAAGCCATTGCGAACCTCGAAGTGTACATATGCATCGTCACCCGTGCGAAGGCTTGCGATGGCTTGACCACGCCGAACACTATCCCCTTTTTGGACCTTAACATCCGTGACATTTGCATAAACGGTCAGCAGATTGTCTGGATGGCGGATAACGATGATCGGGACCCCATCACTGCTTTTGGTGATTGCTGCGATTGAACCACTGTCAGCTGCCTTAACGGCTGTGCCTGCGCCACCTTTGATGTTAATTCCCTCGTGCTTACCTTTTGAATAAGCGCGAATAATGGAGCCGCTTACAGGGTAGGTCATCTTGGCAACTTTTGCTGGCACGCTTCGTTTCCCAACATCTGCGACAGGCTCCACAGGTTCTGCTGCTTTGCCGGCTGTCTGGGGTGCCGGTGCCTCAACGTCGTTCTTAGGCAAAGGCGTTGCCGCACTTGGCGGCGCTGGGGTTGGTGTTCCTTCGCCCGGAGCCTCAACCTTGGCCTGTTTGATTTTCTTGCTGGGAGGATTTTGTTTTGCAACTGGGATCAACAGGAACTGACCTTCGCGCACTGCAAAATCGCTACCAAGGCCGTTCCATTCAGCAAGTGACTTCGCCGACACCTGATAAAGCCGGGCCACTGTGAACGCTGTTTCTCCGCGCTCTACTTTGTGCCGGATAGGTTCGGCACCCTTAGGCGTTGATGGAACAGAAGCAGGTAATTCAGCCGTCTTGACTGTTGTTGTATCTGGGGACTTGTTGATAGCGTTTCCGGCTAACGTGGTTACATCGACAAGTTCACTGGAGAGGCCGATAAGCTCAGATGGTTCTGTAAGGCGATTGGGCAAAGCAATGATTTCGCCTTTGCGCAATGGGACATCCGCGCTCACACCGTTGAACTTGCTCAGCTCTGCGGGGTCGATATCAAGGCGTTTTGCAACATAATTCAATGTGTCGCCACGGTTGGCAACCACGACCTGATAGTTTGGATAAGAGATGACACCGCGCGTGTCTGCTTTTGGACGATCCGTCGTAGCATTTACGGCAGCCTCAGCTGTTGAAAAGCCACCAGTCAAACCACGAAAATCTACGTCAAATGGTTGATCGCCGCAGGCAGTCAGTGCGCCCAAGGCAATACTAGCCATAAAAATGCGTGCGTGCGTGCTTGCAAGGTGTGGTAAGATGCTCATCTGCTTGTCCTTTCGTGACCTCGTGTAATCCGAAGCTTTCACTGCCGGTTATCTTATTTTTACCTGTTTTACCAGTTGTCTTTGACCGCAGTATTAGGGGAAATTCAGCAGTAAAACT
>JABGTH010000290.1 GCA_018647275.1 Paracoccaceae bacterium | reverse complement strand
GGTTGGCCTGTGTGAGGTTAATGGTTTTAATCGCTACGAAATTACAGGGGCTGATGCACAAAGCTTCCTTGATCGGATGATTTGTGGACGTCTGCCAATGAAGGCGGGCAAGGTTGGTTTGGCCTATCTGTTGAACGAACACGGTATGCTGAAATCCGAGGCAACGATTGCGAATATTCCCGCATCCGATCGTGGTCCTGATCGTATCTGGTATGGGTCAGCGGCGGCATCCGAATCCCATGACATGGATTGGTTGATGAAGAATTTGGGCGCTGATGAAGATGTGCAAATTAAATCGCTGACCAATGATCAAACTATCCTTGTTCTCGCAGGTCCAAAATCGCGTGATGTCCTAAGTGCCGTCAGTCGTGATGATTGGTCCAAAGAGGGTTTTCCTTGGCTATCAGTGCGTGAATGTTTCATCGGATTTTCACCGGCTACCGTGATGGGCGTTAGTTTCTCAGGGGAGTTGGCCTATGAAATTCATATTCCAAATGCTTCCCTCTATGCCGCCTACCTTGCGCTGCGTGATGCTGGCAATGCACATGGGTTGAAGCTCTTCGGTGCGTTGGCTGTTGAATCCATGCGCCTTGAAAAAGGGTACCTGCATTGGAAGGCTGATATTCTCACAGAATTCAATCCATTCGAAACTGGCTTGGATCGTTTTGTGCAAATGGATAAGGTCAGTTTTGTTGGTAAAGATGCCTTGATGGAGCAGCACGCTGAGGGGCCGCGCAAACAGCTTGTTACTTTGACACTTGATAGCACGGTGGCACCTGCACATGGCGGAGCTTCGGTGATGGTTCAGGGTAATGTTGTTGGTACGGTGACCTCTGGTGGATGGGGCTATCGCGTTGGGCAAAATCTGGCCTATGCCTTTGTTGAAACGGACATGGCGAAGGCTGGAACCGCGTGCGAAATCGACGTGCTTGGGCATCTTATCAAAGCAACTGTTTCACCCATGGGACCTTATGATGCAACAATGACTTTGGTGCGGGGTTAACCCCCCCCCCTACCAAACGAAAAGAGCCTCTGGCCTCTTGGCAAACACCCGAATTTTAGTATAGAACAAAAAGTGAACATTAATTAGGATTCTCTACTGCGTGTATGTCTGGTCTTCTTCTCAAAAAGCGTATCTCACGCCCTGCAAGTCCATCTGTGCAGCAAAAGCTGGTCTTGTCCGAAGCATTTGTGACGACTGCTACAGATGCAGGGGTTGTGGGATTTATATTGGCCGGATTGCAGGATCGTGTGGCGCCTATTTTGTGGGTGCAGGACTATTTGTCGCAAAAGGAATCGGGGCGTCCCTATTTGCCGGGGATCGGGGCCATGCGCCCTATCATTCAGGTCACAGTCAGCCGCCCACTAGATGTGTTATGGGCGATGGAAGAGGGGCTAAGGTGCAAGACCCTTGCCTGTGTCGTCGGCGAACTTTGGGGCGATCCCAAAGCGTTGAATTTTACAGCCACCAAACGATTGGCACTGCGATCAGAAGCGGCTGGAACACCTTGTTGGCTGTTGCGACGCAGCGCCAGTGCAGACCTCAGCGCGGCTCGCGAACGGTGGCGCCTTTCATCACTGCCCTCAGCCCTACATCCACAAGATGCGCAAGCACCGGGGGATCCACGTTGGAAAGCCGAATTATTTCGTTCGCGCAGCGGTTCTGCGGGCACGTGGGTTGCACAATATGATCGATCGTCGGATCGTATCGATCTTTCTCCCGCACTTCGCGATGGAGCGGTGGGAGAGGGTGATGGAACGCGCAGGCACGCGGCCGCCCAATGATGTGCCTGTGGTTTTGGTTAATGAAGCCGCGAATGGACAGGTAATTTATGCGACTAATCGTGCGGCCCGTTTGGCTGGAATGGCCAGTGGTGCACGTGTTGTTGATATGCGCGCGATTTGCCCAGAGTTGCGTGTTGATTATGCCGATATTGCTGGGGATCGTGTCGCGCTAAACCGCCTATCGCTTTGGGCACGACGTTGGTGTCCATGGACTGTGACCGACGGTGAAAATGGTTTGATCCTAGACACAACAGGGGCCGATCATCTGGCGGGTGGTGAGGTTACGATGTTAGCTGAAATGGAAGCACTACTTGCGGTTTCTGGCTTGACCCCGCAGTTGGCGATTGCCCCAACATGGGGGGCTGCTTGGGCCTTAGCACGGTACGGAACTGTGCGTGCAATTTGTAATTATGAGCAGGTCGCAGAGACCCTCGCGCCCTTATCGGCGGCGGCCTTACGCTTGGACGGTGCTACGCTTTTATTGCTGCGCCGCCTTGGTTTGAAAACTATCGGGGCTTTAGCTGATGTGCCACGGCTGTCCATGGCCCGCCGTTTTGCGCGCGATGCGTTAGAGTGCAATCCAATGCTGCGCCTTGATCAGGCAATGGGCCGCTTGGCGGAACCTGTGGCGAGCGTTGAGGAGCGTCCATGGATCATCGCGCAAGTGCGATTGCCTGACCCGATCCAAGATCCAACGGCTTACTTGCCTGATCTGTGCGCATCGTTGTGCGCGCAGTTGATGGCAGAGGGTAAAGGATGTCGCCGTCTGTCATTGACCGTGTACCGAACTGATGGTGAAGTCAGCACACTAACCGCAGCCACCGCCGCGCCCAGTCGCGATGCAAAACACCTGCGCAGTTTGTTCGATGATAAGTTGGATAAGATAAATCCTGGCTTTGGTTTTGATTTAATCACACTCGAAGCGGTGTTGATCGAGCCGTTACAGATCGTCCAGCACTGTCTTGATCGAGCAGGCGAAGACGAGGTGGAATTGACCCAGTTGATCGACCGTCTGGTGGTGCGTTTTGGAACGGCTGCCGTAAAACGCCCTGTGTCGAAGGCCAGTCACATTCCCGAACGAGCCGAGCATTGGGTGAACCCATTGATCATCGCACATAGCTATGCGGCCGCCACGATCAAAGAACGTCCAATACGCCTGTTGGATCCGGCTGAAGAAGTGCGGGTTTTGTATGCTGTACCCGAAGGTCCGCCAGCGCAATTTATGTGGCGCAAACAGACACGCCGTGTGACGCGCTATGCAGGACCTGAACGTATTGCGCCTGAATGGTGGCGGGACCGTCCAAACACGCGTCTGCGTGATTATTTCAAGATCGAGGATCAGGCAGGCCAGCGATTGTGGCTTTACCGCGAGGGGTTGCATGAGGATGGGCGGGGCGGTGATCCGCGTTGGTTCGTGCACGGGATGTTTGCCTGATGCCGGAAAACGATCACGCCCATCCCCCGCGCCAATTGACCGGTGATGACTTTCGCTCCAACCCACCAACCGCCTTTGTTGAATTGGGCGTGACCTCATGCTTTTCGTTTCTGCATGGGGCATCCGATGCCGTAGATTTGTCCCGTACTGCGTCACAGCTGGGTTACCACGCTTTGGGGATTGCAGACCTTAATACGATGGCTGGAATTGTCCGGTTGCATGCCGCCGCGCGTAAGGCGTGTTTGAGGCCAATTATCGGATGCCGTTTGAAATTGATCACGGGAGAGGAGTTTCTGGCCTATCCCAAAGATCGTGCCGCCTATGGGCGTTTGTGCAGTCTGTTGTCCAAGGGGAAGATGCGTGGCGTCGAAGGCGAATGGCAAACCAAAGGGGTATGCGATCTGACCTTGGATGATCTTTCCATCCACACTGATGGGGTGCAGTTGATTGCACTGCCACAAGAAGATGTAGTCGAATTCGCCCGTGGTTTACGACGTCTGACAAGAGCCTTGCCAACCTTGCACCACATCGCAGTGAGTTACTTGTATCGGGGAGATGATCGTGCCCGCATCAACAGTTTGGATCGGCTAGCACAGTCCCACGGCTTGCGGATTCTCGCCACCAATGACGTGCACTATCACGTTCCAGAACGGCGGCCATTGCAGGATGTGTTGACCTGTATTCTGCATAAGACAACAATTGCAAAGGCGGGGTTTTGGGTTGGAGCGAATGCAGAGCGTTACCTTAAGTCTTCTGCACAAATGATCGATCTGTTCAAGGATTGGCCCCATGCAATCCACGCCACACGGGTTGTCGCAGACGCCTGCAAATTTGACCTGCGCGAGCTGTCCTACGAGTACCCACAAAAGAACCTGCCTGATGATTGCACACCCCAAGAATACTTGACGAACCTGACTTTCAAAGGAGCGGCGTGGCGCTATCCTCACGGGGTTACGGATAAGGTTCTAAAGGCGTTGAACAAAGAACTGGCGATGATCGAAAAGCTGGATATCGCACAGTATTTTCTGACGATCTATGACGTGATCCAATATGCACGCTATGGTGTTGAAAACCCTATCCTCTGTCAGGGGCGTGGGTCTGCTGCCAACTCGGCTGTGTGTTATGTACTGGGCATCACAGCGGTTGATCCTGATAAGAACGATCTACTTTTTGAGCGCTTCATCAGCGAAGAACGCAAAGAACCACCAGACATCGACGTCGATTTTGAACATGAACGGCGCGAAGAGGTTATCCAACATATCTATGGCCAATACGGACGCGAACATGCGGGCTTGTGTGCCACCGTCATCCACTATCGCCCGCGGATGGCGATCCGTGAAGTGGGCAAAGTGATGGGCCTGTCTGAGGATATTACATCAGCACTGGCCAAAACGATTTGGGGCAGTGGTGGGCGTGACATCGGGGCAAAAGAGGCGGCCGAGGCTGGTCTTGATCTGAATGATTCCTTGATAGCGCGTACGATCAAATTGGCTGAACAGTTGATTGGTATGCCACGCCATCTCTCACAGCATGTGGGTGGGTTTATTTTGACCGAAACGCCTCTGACCCAAACGGTACCTATCGGGAACGGTGCAATGAAGGATCGCAGCTTCATCGAATGGGATAAAAACGACATTGAAGAACTGCGTATCTTAAAGATTGATGTGCTAGCGCTTGGGATGTTGACCTGTATTCGCAAGGCCTTTGATATGATCGATGCGCACTATGGAAAACGTTATGATCTGGCCAGTATCAAGCACGATGATGCGGTGTATGAGATGCTGTGCAAGGGTGACAGCGTTGGTGTGTTTCAGGTCGAAAGCCGTGCGCAGATCAACATGTTGCCGCGCCTACAACCACGCGAGTTTTATGATTTGGTGATCCAGGTGGCAATCGTGCGCCCCGGCCCGATCCAAGGGGACATGGTGCATCCATTTTTGCGCCGCCGCAACGGACTTGAGCCCGAAGAATACCCGTCACCGGGCCCCGAGTATGATCAAGATGAGTTGAAGAACATTCTAAGGCGAACCATGGGGGTACCTATCTTTCAGGAACAGGCAATGAAGATCGCAATGGTCGCGGCAGAGTTCTCAACCGCGGAGGCAAATGAGTTGCGCAAAGCCATGGCGACTTTCCGGTCCAAAGAGACAATTGGCATGCTCGAGGACAAGATGGTGGGGCGCATGATCGGGCGTGGGTATGACGCTGAATTTTCCCATCGCTGTTTTAATCAGATCAAAGGGTTCGGTGACTATGGCTTTCCCGAAAGCCATGCTGCCAGCTTTGCCCATTTGGTCTATGTGTCGAGCTGGATCAAACATCACTACCCTGATGTGTTCTGTGCTGCGCTACTCAATTCCCAACCGATGGGCTTTTATGCGCCTGCGCAACTGGTTCGTGATGCACGGGAACATGGGGTAAAGGTGCGCCCAGTGGATGTGAATTTCAGCGAGTGGGACAATACGTTGGAACCGATTGGGCCTGATCAGTTTGCTTTGCGTTTAGGGCTGCGACAGGTCGATGGGCTGCGCCGCGATGTGATTGAGCGGATGATGTCGGTGCGTGATACTCCTTTTACAGATTTGGAAGATTTCAAGTTCCGTACCAATGCGGATGCAGGTACCATGCGTAAACTGGCGGCGGGGGATGTCTTTCGATCAATGGGATTGGATCGCAGACAGGCGATGTGGGACGCGCGGGCGCTGAAGGATGCGCCCGACTTGCCGTTGTTTGCGACCGGACAGGACGAGGGAACAGAGGTGATGTTTTCACTGCCACAAATGCCCACCTGTGAACATGTGGTGGCAGATTATCAAACGCTGCGCCTGTCCCTAAAGGCGCACCCAATGTCATTCTTGCGCGCCAGCATGACGCGACAGGGGTACTCATCTGCCAATGACCTGAAGCACATGCGCAATGGGCAAAAAATTTCGATGGCGGGTATGGTGCTGATCCGTCAACGCCCCGGTACCGCCAAGGGTGTGTGTTTCATTACTATCGAAGATGAGGTCGGGGTGGCCAATCTGGTGGTCTGGTCCAAAGTCATGGCCAACTATCGCAAGGTTGTGATGCGTGCACGGGTCATCGATGTGCGCGGCGTTGTCCAGCGGGAGGGTGATGTTATTCATATCATCGTAAACCACCTAGCAGATCGCACAGATGCATTGGACCGGTTATCAAACGATGTTCCTGACGCACAGATGACGACGATCCCTAATGGGACACACCGCCATCCACGCGATGTACGTGTTATCCCAAAGTCGCGGGATTTTCACTAAGTGCGTCTCCAGTTCAAGCTGCGCGACAGTTACAGCGAGGGTGTGCCAGTTGCGGTCAAACCGCGACTGGCTTAATCGGCGCGGATTGCTTTTTCTGAATTTGTACCAATCACGCCATCCGCGCCATCGGTATCAAACCCATTGGCGGTCTTTGTTTTTGCAAAGCGATCATGTTGTCTTTGGTTAGGCCGTTTTTATCGGGTGGAAAGTTGGTGCGCAAAGGCCCACCACCACCAATGCAATCTGCGAGATGCCCCACACCAATCGCGTAGGCATCCGAGTTATCGTAGCGTTTGATTGCACGAAAATCCCCTGTCTCGGTAAACTTTAGGCCACCCGCTTGGGGTTGGATCACATTGCCGTCTGAGAGGCTAGTTTCCGCGCCCGAGCCTACACCGCGCGTCCAGCCATTGCGCTGAAGGTAAGTGGCGGTTGAGGCCAGTGCATCTGTCGGGTCATCCGACCAAATATCGCGACGACCATCGCCAGTGAAATCAACGGCAAAGGCTTGTTACCATGTAGGGATGAATTGGGTGTGGCCCATTGAGCCAGCCCAACCGCCAATCATTCTTGAGGCAGAAATGTTCCCGTTCTGAATTATCTTTAGCGCTGCGATCAATTGCTTTTCAAAAAACGAACCACGCCGTCAATCAAAGGCCAAAGATGATGTAGCTGAGATAACCGAAACGTCGCCGCGCTGTTCGCCAAAGAAGATTTCCAATCCCTAGATCCCCCCGATAATTTTCGCGTCCACGCCGTATTTAGATTCAAGTGTATTTAATATTCTGCGGTGCCTGGCAAACGCAGCGTGCCCTTTGCTCACAGGTTCGTCAGAGGTTGTAATAGACAGGTAGTCTTCGAGGGTGCGTTTGAATTCGGTTTGGTTTCTGTCGCGTTTTACCACACTGGGTAAGTACCCTGTGTTTCGAAAGGACTTGTGCAATGTGGATGCGGAAATGCCTTTGGATTTGGCGCGTGGATAAAAATCACGCACCCATGCGCTGTAGGCACCGTTGGGTATGGTGCGCAAGTCAGGGGTCACAGCTTTTCACGTGCGGGGCCTGAAGCCATCGCGCTTGTGCATCCTGATAATCCCAGCGCCGCAACGCCAAGTGCAAAGGTCCGTCTGCTAATATGCATTGGGCTGCTCACTTATTATCATTGTTTGCACACTCTAAAGCGTTGAGAGTATTCCCGCAAACCGAGCACCAATGTGATGCTTTTTTCTATCGGCTGGAAATTGCCAATGCGGCGTGCCGCCCTTAGTTGATGCGCAGAAAACCACCAATGTTTTGATTGGCAATCGTGCGCGCAACCAAGACTGCACCGATCCAACCTGTGCAAACTGCAGAGGCAATGCCCAACCAAACGCCCCAAACGCTGAAGTCCAAAACCCCAATAAAAATCCAGATAAAGAAACCAACCGCGATGCCTTGACGATAAATGCTAAGCCACAGGGTCCAGATAGGTTTTTTCAATGCTTGAAGAAGTGAATTGATTGAGAACAGCATCATATAGATTGGGAACAAAAAACCGTCTACATGCAGATAGCTGGTTCCGATTGCGATCACTTCGGGGTCTTTGGTAAAGATCGACATCAACATTGAACCACCCAGCCAGAATATGGGTGCTGCGATCGCGGTCATTGCAAAGCCAAGCTTCCAGCAAAAAATTAGCGCTTCGCGGACGCGGTCAAACTCTTTGGCACCAAAATTCTGACCCGCGATGGGCAGTAACGCCCCCGTCATACCCAAAACAGGTAATAACAAGATTTGTTCAATCCGCAAGGCAACGCCATAGGCGGCAATGGCTGGTTCGCCAAAACCCTTAAGGGCATATTGAACAACAAAACTGGAAAAGAACATTACCATCATCGCCATTGTGGCAGGTAACATTTGTCCAAGGATGCTCTGATAACTCTTCAAGTCAGGTTTGAATTCAGAGAGTAAAACGCCCTGCATAACATCAAGTTTCAAAATCTGACGCAGGATAAAAATCATCACACCTGTCTGGCTGATGACAGTGGCCAAGGCGATGCCGTTAAACCCCATGCCGTACCACACGCCAGGGATGCCAAACATCAACAGCGGGTTCAAAATGACATTGGCAAAGAACGCCCCCATCAAAGCGCGCTGCAATGAACGGGAGTCGCCATGCGCCTGCAAAATTCCGTTGCCACCGTATGCCAGCATGAAACCGGGTAGGGCCACAATCAGCCAATGGAAATAACCAGTGCCTGCATCGCGGTAGCCACCGGGTTCAGATACGATTTCGATCAACTTTGGGCCAAGCCATAGGGCTACGATCATAAAAATCGCGGTGACAATCACCCCAAAACTAAGGCCCTGTGCCGCCAGCTTGCGTGTGCCAGATGTATCTTTTGCCCCTTTGGCATTGCTGACTAGTGCGCTTAGGCCCGATCCCAATCCAAAGCCCACAGCCAAAAAGATAAAGAATGCCTGATACCCAATAGCTAAGCCCGCTTGGGCTTCTGTCGAAAGGCGACCCGCATAGTAAACGTCAACTACGTTGTAGAGCGTTGCAAACAACATGCCCAAGGCGGCAGGAATTGCGAGGTTCTTAAAGTGCAGGACCATTGGGCCTGTGGTTAGGTTGTCCTGCGCCATTTCTAGACCTCGCTGCTGTTCATGCGTCTCTCAAGCCACCGAACGCCAGCAGATACAATCAAAATCAACACAAGGTATTCCAGCACAAGGATCGTGTAGATCTCAAGTGGGCGGTATTCTGATACGACCAACTCGTTCGCCTTGCGGGTCAACTCCTGCATCCCAATGACTGACACCAATGATGACATCTTCAACATATAAACCAATTGGTTGCCTAATGCCGGCAGGATGCGACGGATCGCTTGAGGCAGGATCACATAACGCATCGTATCGCGGTAATTCAGCGAAATGGACTGTGCGGCTTCGTATTGGCCTTTGCTGATCGACTGAATGCCTGCGCGAAAAATTTCAGCTTGAAAGGCGCTGTCGGACAGGGCCAAGGCAAAGACGCCAGCCCAAAAGACGTTCAACGTGATGCCGCTTAACTGGGGCAGGCCGTAGTAGACCCACAGGATCAAAACAAGGATTGGAACCGCGCGCACGATTTCAACATATGTGCGATTAAACGCACGCCATGCTTTCTTTTCTGACAGACCGGGCAGGGCGACCAAAAGACCAACGATGACGGAAATGATGATTGCGGTTAGGGACATCAGGATCGTGTTGTAGGCACCTGTTGCCATAAAGCGCAGGTTGTTGGCGCCATTGGTAGTCGTGGGGTCAACAACGTACCACCCCCAGTTTCCAGAACACCCAGGTAGAATCAAAAGAAGGGGCATAAGAAAAATAACGCGTTTCATATCAACTGCTCCTAGTGGTTCAAAATTTGTTTGATGAATGCGGCAAAGCGATCAGACTTTGGTGCTGTAAAGACATCTTCGGCGGTGCCAACTTCGACGATCTCGCCTTTGTCCATGAACACCATCTTATCAGCCACACGGCGGGCGAACCCCATCTCATGTGTCACAACGATCATTGTCATCCCGCTGGTCGCCAGCTCGGTCATTACGTCTAACACTTCTGCGATCATTTCGGGATCGAGGGCAGATGTGGGTTCATCAAACAACATGATCCGCGGTTCCATACACAGGCTGCGGGCGATCGCTACGCGTTGTTGTTGGCCACCAGAAAGCTGGCGTGGCAGCTTATCTGCCTGATCGGGGATTTGAACACGCTCAAGATACAGCATGGCGCGCGCCTTGGCCTCGTCCTCTGACAAACCAAGTACGCGGCGTGGCCCCAACGTCAGGTTCTCAAGGACGGTTAAGTGTGGAAACAGATTGAACTGTTGAAATACCATCCCGACGGTGCCGCGGATTTTATCAAGACTGTCTTGACTTTGGGTGAGGGTCACACCATCAACAACGATCTCACCGACCTCATGGGCCTCAAGGCGGTTGATGCAGCGGATCAGCGTGGACTTTCCAGATCCAGATGGCCCGCAAATCACGACACGTTCGCCCAACTTCACATCCAGCGTCACGTCTTTCAACGCTTGGAAATCGCCAAAGTGTTTAGACACTCCGCGCATCTCGATTAGATTTGGTTGATCAGTCATATACGAGATTGCTTTCCAATGTTCACAGTTTCGTTAGCGATTAAGCTCCGAAAAAGAGTTTTTTGCACTAGGACTTTCCAATCCTACTTGGCAAGCTAGCTAACAAATACCGTTTGAAAAGGGAAACAAATGAAAATATTTAAAATTGCAGCAACCGCCGTTATTCTGGCCGCGAGCTCAGTTCAAGCAAATGCGCAATCTGCGCTGAGCGAAATCCTATCTGGTGGCGTGCTCAAGGTTGGAACAACCGGCGACTGGAACCCGATGACGATGCGCGACGTCGCAACAAACACATATGAGGGTTATGACATCGACGTGATGACAGCCTTGGCTGCCGATCTGGGCGTTGAGGTTGAGTTTGTTCCAACGGACTGGAAAACACTGGTCGCAGGCGTAACATCTGGCCAATACCACATCACGGGTTCTGCATCCGTTTCACCAGCACGTGCAAAGGCAGCGGGTTATTCCAACAGCTACTTCTCATTGGCAACAGTGCCATTGACGCTGAAGAAAAATGCAGACCGCTTTAACAGCTGGGACGACCTGAACAAAGCGGACGTTTCAGTTGCGGCCACATTGGGCACAACACAAGAAACACAAGTAAAGCAGTACTTTCCTGATGCAACACACCGCATCGTTGAAGCACCAGCACGTGACTTCCAAGAAGTGTTGTCAGGCCGTGCAGACGCAAACATCACGTCGAACGTTGAAGCAAACAAATTGGTTGCTCAGTATGACCAACTGATGATCGTGCCAGTGGCTGAAGGTCGTTCACCGACACCAATCGCGATGCTTTTGCCACAAGCAGACCAAGTGTGGATCAACTACGTGAACACGTGGATTACATTAAAGCAAGAGCAAGGCTTCTTTGACGAGTTGGGCGTGAAATGGCAGCTGCTAGCTGAATAATCGCACTCTATTACTATCGGGCCAGTCGTTTGTTCGGCTGGCCCGTTTTTATTTCGACAGGCAGGTTTGATATGCTGACTATATACACCGTTCCCGTTGCGACCTACTGCGCCAAGCTGCGCGTTATGATGCGCCACAAGTCGATCGCATGGGAAGAACTGCCGCCCCCAGGTGGCTACGGTTCAGCAGAATACAAAGCGATCGTGCCATCTGGCAACTTACCCGCAATGATCCATGATGGATTTATGTTGTCGGATTCCGAGGCAATTGCTGAATACCTGAATGAAGTTTTTCCCCAGACGCCGATGTTGCCTGACACAGTGCAGTTGCGTGCCAAGGCACGCGAAAAAGGGCGTTTCCATGATACGCGTTTGGAGCCTTCAGTACGTGCCCTCTATGCCCAAGTGGCTTACGAGACCCGCGACGCAGAAGCCGTTAAAGCTGGCGGCGCTGCTATTTCCAAACACCTTGAGGCCTTGGCGCTTCTGATTAGCGATCCAACTCTACCAACCGATAAGCTTTGGTTGTGTGATTGTGGGTTTGCAGTGACCTGTGCATGGATCAAAGCGTTTCAAGCGGCATTCGATCTGCCGGTTGTTTGGCCTGAAACTATCGTCGCCTACGAGGCGCGCATCCATCAGTATGCAGCGGTATCAGACGAGCTGACGCACTATAAGCCAGCAATGGATGACTACCTCCAAAAGGCAAAGCCACCCGCCGCCTGAGGTTTCTTTGGGATTCGCCCAACAATTACTTGCTTTCGCCCGCGACTCGACCTAAACGCGGCCAAGTTCTGTTGGGGTGTGCTTTTGCGCGCCCTTCTCAGTTCTTTACAAAGACGCGATGAAGGTGTGCGGTGAGCGTACATCCTCCTCTCCGATCTAAGCCCTAGTTAGGGATGATGACAAATGGCACAAAGCCAAAATATCCGCATCCGTTTGAAGGCGTTTGATTACCGTGTGTTGGATTCTTCCACACAGGAAATCGTAAACACCGCTAAACGGACCGGTGCATCTATTCGCGGCCCAATTCCGCTGCCGAATAAGATTGAAAAATTCACAGTTCTACGTGGTCCACACGTTGACAAAAAATCCCGTGACCAATTTGAAATCCGCACGCACAAGCGCTTGCTGGATATCATTGATCCGACCCCACAAACGGTAGACGCGCTGATGAAGCTCGACCTTGCCGCTGGTGTGGACGTCGAGATCAAGTTGCAGTCTTAAGGAGGGTATAGAATATGCGCTCTGGAATTCTCGCAAAGAAATTGGGCATGACCCGCTTGTTCATGGAAGATGGTAAACAGATCCCTGTTACTGTTCTTCAATTGGACGGCCTCCAGGTTGTGACACAACGGACAATGGAAAAAGACGGCTACACAGCTGTTCAGCTTGGTGCAGGTACGCCCAAGGTGAAACGTGTAAGCAAAGCCATGCGCGGCCACTACGCTGCACAAAAGGTTGAGCCAAAGCGTAAGCTGGTCGAATTCCGTGTTTCTGAAGATAACTTGATCAGCGTCGGTGAAGAGCTGTCCGCTGAGCATTACCTTGACGGTCAAAAAGTTGACGTATCAGGCACATCAATTGGTAAAGGTTTCCAAGGTGCCATGAAGCGTCACAACTTTGGCGGCTTACGCGCGACGCACGGTGTTTCCGTATCTCACCGTTCGCACGGTTCCACTGGCCAATGTCAAGATCCTGGTAAAGTTTTCAAAGGCAAGAAAATGGCCGGTCACATGGGCGCAGCTCGTGTAACTACGCAAAATCTTGAAGTTGTAAAAACTGACGCAGAACGTGGCTTGATCATGATCAAAGGCGCCGTTCCTGGCTCCAAGGGTGGTTGGGTTACAGTTAAAGATTCTGTGAAAAAGAAATTGCCTGATGGCGTGCCTTTCCCGGCCGCTCTGAAATCAGCAGCTGCTGCGGCGCCGGCCGAAGAAGTATCTGCGGAAGGTGGTGAAGCATGAAACTTGACGTAATCAAATTGGACGGCACAGCAGCTGGTACTCTGGATTTGGACGAGGCCCTGTTTGGTCTTGAGCCACGTGCAGACATCTTGCACCGTGTTGTTCGCTGGCAGCGCAACAATGCGCAAGCTGGTACGCACAAGGTTAAGACGCGTTCTGAAGTCAAATACTCTACCAAGAAGATCTACCGTCAGAAAGGTACCGGTGGCGCGCGTCACGGTGCACGCTCTGCCCCGATCTTCCGCGGTGGTGGTGTTTACAAAGGTCCAGTTGTGCGTTCGCACGGTCACGATCTTACTAAAAAGTTCCGTAAATTGGGTCTGTGTCACGCATTGTCCGCTAAAGCGAAAGCTGGCGAATTGGTGATCATTGAAGACGCAAATTCAGATGGCAAAACTGCTGTTCTGGCCAAGACTGTTAAGAACCTTGGTTGGAAACGCGCTTTGGTTATCGATGGTGCTTCTGTAAATGCAGATTTCCTGAACGCGTCACGCAACATTGAAGGTTTGGATATTCTACCGACAATGGGTGCAAACGTATTTGATATCCTAAAACGTGATACACTTGTCATCACGAAATCCGGGATCGAAGCACTGGAGGCTCGACTGAAATGAGCACTAAGGCAGAACATTACGATGTAATCCGCAAACCGATTATCACAGAAAAAGCGACACGTGCTTCTGAAGCAAACGCTGTTGTTTTCGAAGTAGCAATCGACAGCAACAAACCAATGATCAAAGCGGCTGTTGAAGCTCTCTTTGGTGTCAAGGTTAAAGCCGTGAACACCGCTATCACTAAAGGTAAAGTGAAACGGTTCCGCGGTGCGCTGGGTCGTCGGAAAGACGTGAAAAAGGCGTATGTGACTCTCGAAGAGGGTAACTCCATCGACGTCTCAACTGGGCTGTAAGCTTAGTTAAAACAATTTGGGAAAATCCCGTCTGTGCAAGCAGGCGGGGTTTTTCCGTTTTTAGGTGTCGAACTCTGCGCCAAACATAATCGGTGGTCGAGATCGGAATGAAAAAAACGGGAATTATGCACTGAAAACCGCACACTTCCACAAATTCATACGTTTTCGGTTGGTATCACTGCAGAAGACGATCATACGGTGCTATGTTCTTTAAACCTCTCAAATCAGTGCTACACCACGCCCGCTATTTTCCGTTGTGGTCCGCGTTGACTGTTTTGCGCTGGCGTGCGTTCGATTTGCGCTCTCGCGGGTTGGGGACGACACTGGGATTGATCGTGCGTTGGTTCCCACCGGCCACCCTCCGATTTGATCGCGAAGCCAAGCGCGTGTTCCCAGACATGAAGCGCAGTGCACGGACCAAGTTAGGCCAGTCGATGGGCCGCCAAATGGGACGTACGTTGTTTGAGATTTACCACCTCACGGAATTTCACACCCAATACCACAAATTTGAAACCACAGGTCCAGGTTTGGACGCGATCAAAGAAGCTAGTGTCGCAGGCAAAGGTGCGATCATCGTTTCTGGGCACTTTGGCCAATGGGAGGCTATTCGCGCCGTGGTCAAGATGAACGGCTTAGAAAGTGGCGCAGTTTATCGTCCGAACAAGAACCGTCACTATGAGCGACGCCTGCTTGCTGGGATCAAAGCGGGCGGGCAACCCATTCTGGCAACCGGACGGGCAGGGACCAAAGCCCTTGTGCGCCATATCCGCAGTGGCGGCATTGTTTCGATCTTGATGGACGAGAAGCAAGCCGAAGGGACAGGGCTACCGTTCCTAGGTCACGACGCGCTCACATCACTTTCGGCAGCCCAGCTTGCGCTTAAATACAATCTGCCGTTGATTCCCGCCTACGGGATACGGACAGGAGACGGAAACGAATTCCACGTAGAGTTCGAGGCACCCATCCCTCACACTGATCCAGTGACAATGACACGCGCATTCAACGACAGCTTGTCCGCGCGGATCATGGCAAACCCAGACCAATGGTACTGGCTGCTAAGACGATGGGATCGGACTTAGGGGCGTAATGGTCGGCTAGGCAGCAACCTCTTTGTGTGCCTTGACACATTACTCACCCAAACCACTTGACCCGACCCCCTGTCTTTTATAGGTGAAGCCATCGGCACAGCCCCAGATTCGTCTGGGGCTTTGCTGTTGTTCGTAATGAACGTCAATTCTGGGACCTTCGGGGCCCTATAACCATGACGGTGCACACTGCACCCGATAAGCAAAACGGAAGACATCAACATGGCACTTAAGTCGTATAAACCGACTACGCCAGGCCAACGCGGGTTGGTACTGATCGACCGTTCGGAGCTTTGGAAAGGCCGCCCGGTCAAAACCCTTACTGAGGGTTTGACCAAAAAAGGCGGACGGAACAACACCGGACGAATCACGATGCGTCGCAAAGGCGGGGGTGCAAAGCGCCTTTACCGTATCGTCGATTTTAGACGTAATAAGATGGATGTATCGGCGACTGTCGAACGCATCGAGTATGACCCTAACCGCACAGCCTTTATTGCGCTCGTAAAATACGACGACGGTGAGCAGGCATACGTATTGGCGCCACAGCGCCTTGCGATTGGTGATAAAATCATCTCTGCGGCCAAAGCGGACATCAAGCCAGGCAACGCAATGCCGTTCTCTGGCATGCCAATCGGTACGATCATCCACAACATCGAAATGAAACCTGGTAAGGGCGGTCAAATCGCTCGTGCTGCTGGTACATACGCACAATTCGTAGGCCGTGATGGCGGCTACGCTCAGATCCGTTTGAGCTCTGGCGAATTGCGTCTTGTTCGTCAGGAATGCATGGCCACCGTTGGTGCCGTGTCTAACCCAGACAACTCGAACCAGAACTTCGGTAAAGCGGGCCGTATGCGTCACAAGGGCATTCGTCCTTCTGTACGTGGTGTCGTAATGAACCCGGTCGATCACCCCCACGGTGGTGGTGAAGGTCGGACCTCAGGTGGTCGTCACCCGGTTTCCCCATGGGGCAAACCAACTAAAGGTGCACGTACTCGCAACAAAAACAAAGCGTCGCAAAAGCTTATTATTCGCTCGCGTCACGCCAAGAAGAAGGGACGTTAATCTATGTCTCGTTCCGTTTGGAAAGGTCCTTTTGTCGACGCGTATGTGTTGAAAAAGGCCGAAGCGACTGCTGAAAGTGGCCGCCACGAAGTGATCAAGATCTGGTCACGTCGTTCTACAATCCTGCCACAATTTGTTGGTCTGACTTTTGGCGTTTATAACGGCCACAAGCACATCCCAGTGAACGTCACTGAGGATATGATTGGCCAGAAATTTGGTGAGTACTCACCAACGCGTACCTATTACGGTCACGCGGCTGACAAGAAGGCGAAGCGCAAATGAGCAAGGATAAGAACCCTCGCCGCGTTGCTGATAACGAAGCAATGGCAAAAACACGCATGTTGCGCACCAGCCCACAAAAGCTGAACCTAGTTGCGCAACTCATCCGCGGCAAAAAAGTGGACAAGGCCCTAACAGACCTAACGTTCTCTAAAAAGCGTATCGCTGGTGATGTGAAAAAATGCCTGCAGTCAGCAATTGCTAACGCAGAAAACAACCACAACCTTGATGTAGACGAGTTGATCGTTGCAGAAGCTTGGGTCGGCAAGAACATGACAATGAAACGTGGTCGTCCACGTGCTCGTGGTCGTTTTGGCAAGATCCTCAAGCCTTTCGCAGAGGTTACAATTTTGGTTCGTCAAGTTGAAGCAACATCAGGGGAGCAAAGCTAATGGGTAATAAAGTAAATCCAATCGGCATGCGCCTTCAGGTTAACCGTACTTGGGATAGCCGCTGGTATGCAGACACTAAGGATTTCGGGAACTTGCTTCTTGAAGACCTTAAAATGCGCGAATTCATCAAAGTTGAGTGCAAACAAGCGGGTATTGCCCGTGTGATCATCGAACGCCCACACAAGAAGTGCCGCGTTACGATCCACACTGCACGCCCAGGTGTAATCATCGGTAAGAAAGGTGCAGACATCGAAGGTCTGCGCAAGAAACTGGCGAACTTCACTGACTCTGAATTGCACCTCAACATCGTTGAAGTCCGCAAGCCAGAAATGGATGCAGCTCTTGTTGGTGAATCCATCGCACAGCAATTGGAACGCCGTGTTTCTTTCCGTCGCGCCATGAAGCGTTCGGTTCAAAACGCAATGCGTATGGGTGCCCTCGGTATCCGTATTAACCTTGCTGGTCGTTTGGGCGGCGCAGAAATTGCGCGTACGGAATGGTACCGTGAAGGTCGCGTTCCGTTGCACACCTTGCGTGCCGACATCGATTACGCACACGTTGAAGCGATGACTGCTTATGGCATCATCGGGATCAAAACCTGGATCTTCAAAGGCGAGATCATGGAACACGATCCAGCAGCGCGTGACCGTAAAGCACAAGAACTCCAAGACGGCCCAGCACCTCGCGGTGCCGGCGGTCGTCGTTGATAGGGGGGCGCACAGATGCTTCAGCCAAAACGTACCAAATTCCGCAAGCAGTTTAAGGGCTCCATTAAGGGTCTTGCTAAAGGCGGTTCCGATCTGAACTTTGGGACTTACGGTCTTAAGGCAACAGAGCCTGAGCGTATCACTGCACGTCAAATCGAAGCGGCTCGCCGCGCGATGACACGTCACATGAAACGTCAGGGTCGTGTCTGGATCCGCATCTTCCCAGATGTGCCAATCACAGCCAAACCTATCGAAGTTCGTATGGGTAAAGGTAAAGGCTCTGTTGACCGTTGGGCCGCCAAAGTTAAGCCTGGACGCGTGATGTTTGAAATCGACGGCGTTGACGAAGTCATCGCACGTGAGGCATTGCGCCTAGCAGCTATGAAGTTGCCGATCAAAACACGTGTTGTGGTTCGCGAAGACTGGTAAACCCTCGCGCCTAGGCGCATTGGTTTAGAAATTAGAAAGCCCCTGCCGAGTGATCGGTGGGGGCTTTTTGTTTGTGTCGTTTCCCGCGATGGTTCATGCCTCTTCTATGAAACTATTTGTCTGCCGCATTCTTAGGTTTAACGTCCTTTGCCTCAAATCTGATCCTTTACTATGCAACGCGTTTTGACCGTGGCGTTAAAACGGGGTCTTCTTAACAGGGAATGTGCCGAGTCTTGGGTGAGATGCTGGCGTTTTTGCGTCCTTGCGCACCACATCTAGCGGCCGCTCGCACCTACGGGATACCGACCCAATACCGACGTGATACCGATAATAAAAATTGGGTAATCCGTTGCTTTCCCTATAAAACAAAAGGGGGTTGCCACACTCTCCAAACCCTCCTATACGCAGCGTTCTACCAAGGACTCCACCAGAATCATGGTCACCCTAATGGGGCCAGCTGGTGATGTTGAAAGGAAAAGGCGATGAACGCCCAAGAACTACACGATCTGACACCAGATCAGCTTCGCGAAAAGCTAGCTGAGATGAAAAAAGAAAGCTTCAACTTGCGCTTCCAGGCTGCAACTGGCTCTCTTGAAAACCCTGCGCAAATCCGTGTTGCACGTCGCAATGCTGCACGCGTTAAAACAATCTTGAACCAAAAAGCCGCTGCTGCGGCGTCTGAATAAGGAGCACACCAATGCCTAAACGTATTTTGACCGGCACAGTGACTTCTGATGCTAACGCCCAAACAGTAACGGTTTCCGTAGAGCGTCGCTTTACGCACCCGGTTCTAAAGAAAACCATCCGTAAGTCCAAGAAGTACCGGGCTCACGATGAACAGAATGCCTTCAAAACTGGTGATCAAGTTCGTATTATCGAATGCGCACCGAAGTCGAAGACAAAACGCTGGGAAGTGCTCACAGCATAAGCTGCGATTACTAACAGTATAATCGAAACCCTAGGGATCAGGCACGCATCGCCCCCTACAGGTCGGGAGAAACCATATGATCCAGATGCAGACAAATCTTGAGGTAGCTGACAACAGCGGCGCACGCCGTGTTCAGTGCATCAAGGTTCTGGGTGGTTCCAAGCGTAAATACGCATCCGTAGGCGACATCATCGTTGTCTCGGTTAAGGAAGCCATTCCACGTGGCCGTGTTAAGAAAGGTGACGTCCGTAAGGCCGTCGTCGTTCGCACGGCAAAAGAAGTTCGTCGCGACGATGGCACAGCCATTCGTTTTGACGGCAACGCCGCTGTTATTTTGAACAACAATAACGAGCCTGTAGGTACACGTATCTTCGGCCCAGTTGTCCGCGAATTGCGCGCGAAAAACTTCATGAAAATCATTTCCCTTGCTCCGGAGGTGCTTTGATATGGCTGCTAAATTGAAAAAGGGTGACAAGGTTACTCTTCTTACCGGTAAGGACAAAGGCAAAGAGGGTACAATCTCTTCCATTGATCCAAAAGCGGGTAAAGCTGTTGTAGAGGGTCTGAACATTTCGATCCGCGCAACGCGCCAAACTCAAGAATCCCAAGGCGGCCGTATTCCCAAGGCTATGCCAATCGCACTCAGCAACCTTGCGTTGCTTGATGCAAACGGCAAAGCAACACGGGTTGGCTTCAAGATGGATGGCGAAAACAAAGTACGTTTCGCTAAGACAACAGGGGATGTGATCTAATGACTGATTATACACCTCGCCTAAAAACTTCTTACGTCGACACAATCCGTGCCGCCATGAAAGAAGAATTTGGCTATAAAAACGACATGATGATCCCTCGTTTGGACAAAATCGTGTTGAACATCGGCTGCGGTGCAGCTGCTGTACGTGACAGCAAGAAAGCCAAATCAGCTCAGGGCGACCTGACATTGATTGCTGGCCAAAAAGCTTTGACCACGATTGCCAAAAAATCCATCGCGGGTTTTCGTGTACGTGAAGAAATGCCAATGGGTGCGAAAGTTACCTTGCGCGGCAATCGCATGTACGAATTCTTAGATCGTCTGACCACAATTGCTATGCCACGTATTCGCGACTTCCGCGGCGTATCTGGCAAATCCTTTGACGGTCGTGGCAACTATGCCATGGGCCTAAAAGAGCACCTCGTATTTCCAGAAATCGATTTTGATAAAATCGATGAAAACTGGGGTATGGATATTGTGATCGCCACTACGGCGAAAACCGATGACGAAGCAAAAGCATTGTTGAAAGCTTTCAACATGCCTTTCAACTCGTAAGCGGGAGGGAATAGATATGGCTAAAAAATCCATGATCGCACGCGAAGTTAAGCGTGAGAAGCTTGTAAAGCAGTACGCAGAACGTCGTGCAGCCTTGAAAGCAATCGTAAGCAATCAAGACCTACCTATGGAAGAGCGTTTTCGCGCTACTCTTAAGTTGGCTAAATTGCCGCGTAACTCGTCCAAAGTTCGCTTGCACAACCGTTGCCAGCTAACTGGTCGTCCACACGCTTACTACCGTAAGCTTAAAATTTCGCGGATCGCGCTTCGGGACCTCGGCTCTGCCGGTCAAATCCCTGGCATGGTCAAGTCGAGCTGGTAAGGAAGGGCATTAGATATGAACGATCCTATCGCAGATATGCTCACACGCATTCGTAACTCTTCATTGCGCGGCAAATCCGTAGTCGAGACACCAGCTTCAAAGTTGCGTGCTTGGGTATTGGACGTGTTGGCTGATGAAGGCTACATTCGCGGCTATGAAGCAACGACAGGCAAAGATGGTCACCCGGCTATCGAAATCAGCCTGAAGTACTACGAGGGCGAACCTGTTATTCGTGAATTGAAGCGGGTTTCAAAACCTGGTCGTCGCGTTTACATGGGCGTTAATGACATCCCAGTGGTCCGTCAGGGCCTAGGCGTGTCGATTGTCTCCACCCCACAGGGTGTGATGTCGGACGCAAAAGCACGTGCAGCCAATGTTGGCGGCGAAGTGCTCTGCACCGTATTCTAAGGAGAACAAGATGTCTCGTATTGGTAAAAAACCAGTCGGTCTTCCAGCAGGCGTAACAGCTTCTGTGTCCGGCCAAACTATTGAAGTCAAAGGCCCAAAGGGCACACGTTCGTTCTCAGCAACGGATGATGTGACAATTGCGGTTGAAAATGACGCTGTAACTGTCACTCCACGTGGCAAGTCCAAGCGCGCACGCCAGCAGTGGGGCATGTCCCGCACACGCGTTGCTAACTTGGTTGTGGGCGTTACTGACGGCTTCAAAAAAGAACTAGAGATCCAAGGGGTTGGTTATCGTGCTGCCATGACTGGCAACACGCTTAAGCTTAACTTGGGTCTGTCTCACGATGTAGATTATGTTGCACCTGAAGGCGTAACAATCACATCTCCAAAGCAAACCGAAATTGTGGTTGAAGGCATTGACGAACAAGCTGTTGGTCAAGTTGCTGCCGAAATTCGCGCTTGGCGTAAACCAGAGCCTTATAAAGGCAAAGGTATTCGCTATAAGGGTGAATTCGTCTTCCGCAAAGAAGGCAAGAAGAAGTAAGGAACGCACAGATGGCAAACAGCAAAAGAACACTGTTTCTGAAGCGCCGCATGCGCGTTCGGAACAAACTACGCCGGGTAAACGCGGGACGCTTGCGTCTCTCCGTTCACCGCTCAAACAAAAACATCAGCGCCCAGTTGATCGACGATGTGAATGGCGTGACGCTTGCGTCAGCATCCACACAAGAAAAAGCATTGGGTGTAGTTGGCAAAAACAACGTTGAAGCGGCTGCTAAAGTCGGTACAGCGATTGCTGAGCGGGCACTTAAAGCAGGCGTCGAGACCGCCTACTTTGACCGTGGTGGTTTTCTCTTTCACGGTAAGGTTAAAGCAGTTGCTGACGCCGCTCGTGAAGGTGGCTTGAAGATCTAAACGACTTGAAGGCGGCTCCTTTTGTTAGGGGCCGCCTCGATGATCCGGGGACAATCGTCCACTTGGATCGAAATTAACGAGCGCTTGCTCACTTATAAAAGGATGTTCTCATGGCAGAACGTGAAAACCGTCGCGGCCCACGCCGCGATCGTGACGAAACACCAGAATTTTCAGATCGCCTAGTCGCGATCAATCGTGTTTCAAAAACTGTTAAAGGTGGTAAGCGCTTTGGCTTCGCCGCACTTGTAGTTGTTGGTGACCAAAAAGGTCGCGTCGGCTTTGGTAAAGGTAAAGCGAAAGAGGTTCCTGAAGCCATTCGCAAAGCCACAGAGCAAGCAAAACGCCAAATGATCCGCGTTCAATTGCGCGAAGGCCGCACATTGCACCACGATATGGAAGGCCGTCATGGCGCGGGCAAAGTTGTTATGCGTTCCGCACCTGAAGGTACTGGTATTATTGCTGGTGGTCCGATGCGTGCTGTTTTCGAAATGTTGGGTGTTAAAGACGTTGTGTCTAAATCTATCGGGTCGCAAAACCCATACAACATGATTCGCGCCACTATGGACGGTCTACGTAAAGAGTCATCGCCTCGTGCGGTTGCTCAACGTCGTGGCAAAAAAGTAGCTGACATTCTGCCAAAGCGTGATGACGCGCCGGCTGCAGAAGCAACTGCTGAAACAGCAGAAGCATAAGGACCAGCATCATGGCTAAAACAATCGTTGTAAAACAAACTGGCTCTCCAATCCGTCGCCCTGCAAAGCAGCGTGCAACTTTGGTTGGTCTTGGCTTAAACAAAATGCACAAAACACGCGAATTGGAAGACACACCTTCTGTGCGCGGTATGGTGCGCTCGATCTCTCACATGGTTGAGATCATCGAAGAAAAAGACTGAACCTAACGGATCGGCATAGGGCAGGGTTCATCCCGCCTGAGATAGAAACGCCTCGTAGGAAACTGCGGGGCGTTTTTATTTCTGTGCAGCAATTATTTCAGATTTGCTTAGTTGATATCTGTCGGCGAACTTGTGACGTGCCGCGACCAACCGAGGATCGTCTGGTTTAAGGCCAAGCGTCTTAATGAATTCGATGCGTTGTTGTGACACTAACTCATCTCGGTCTATTGCGGTGCCCATAAAGCGATCAATGATATTTCCGCCAGGTGAGACATGAAACCAACGTTTGAAATCACGAAAATGATGTTGTGCGTGCAATCCGGTTACATGACGCTCCACCCAAGTCTTCTTAACTGGGAGATGAGCAGTCATATGAAACCATTCGTAGGTGAGGAAAGTTCCTACCCCTCCAACTAGCACGAGCGCGGCTGGAATAACGCTTGAATATTCTGGCAGGACCAAGCTCGTTAGGAGCCAAACAGCGCCATAGTTAACCACTAAGATAGGTAATGAAACCCAAGACGGAGCAAAGAAAAGAGGAATGTTCGTTGGGAAATCATGGTGCCCATAATGTGCTTGATAAAGGATGTCGAACTTCCATTGTTCCGTGGGTGGCGGCAAATGAAAGATGTGCCTGTGCAAAGAGTATTCATTGAGCATTTGTAGTGGGATGCCCAGCAAAGCCACAAAGAGCGACCACCATGGCCCGTGGAGTACCACCAATATAAGGCCAGCGATGAAGGCAAAGATCATCGGAGGGACCGATTGATGGCTCATCATGATCTTCAAACGCGGTGGGAATTGGATTGTTTGTTCCATCGTTAAAGCATTTCACACATCAACTTGCTGCATTGCAACCATGTTCGTCACGTCAACTACCACTTGATCCTATTCGGTACGAGGGCTATACGCGCCGAGTTGTCATCATTCAGGTGACTCGAAAACCAATCATGCCGTGGTTGTCCCATTTGCTTCTGGGGGCACATCCGGTGAAGGAGAAGCAAAATGTTTAAGCTAAATGAACTACGCGACAACCCAGGTGCCACCAAACCACGCAAACGCGTTGGCCGTGGTCCAGGTTCCGGCACCGGTAAAATGGGTGGCCGTGGTATCAAGGGTCAAAAATCACGTTCAGGTGTCGCGATCAAAGGTTTTGAAGGCGGTCAAATGCCTTTGTACCAACGTCTACCAAAGCGTGGCTTTAACAAGCCGAACCGCAAATCGTACGCGGTTATCAACCTTGGTCTTATCCAGAAATTCGTAGACGCAGGCAAAATCGACGGCAAAGCGGCAATCACTCACGATGTGTTGATCGCATCTGGTGCTGTTCGTCGCGTATTGGACGGTATTCGCGTTCTTGCTAAGGGTGAAGTTACATCTAAGCTGAACATTGAAGTGCACGGCGCTTCCAAGTCTGCAGTTGAAGCTGTCGAAAAAGCTGGTGGTAAATTGACCCTCACAGCTAAAGTGGCACCAGCAGCAGCTGAGTAATTAGACCTTCGCACTTGTGAGTAGCAGTTTTGCCGCTTACATAGTCTTAGAGTTTTCCAAACGCCGCCCATCGGAAAACCGCTGGGCGGCGTTTTTTGTTAAAGAAAGAGCCTAATAATGGTATCTGCCGTCGAGAATATGGCCGCTAACACAAGCTGGTCTGCGCTAGGTAAAGCAACGGACCTGCGCAATCGTATCCTGTTCACCCTTGGTTTGCTGATCGTATACCGTTTGGGCACATTTATTCCGGTTCCCGGGATTGATGGTGTCGCCCTTCGCCAGTTTATGGAAAGCGCCGGCCAAGGTATTGGCGGCATGGTTTCCATGTTCACAGGTGGTGCGCTTGGCCGTATGGGTATTTTTGCCCTAGGGATTATGCCCTACATCTCGGCCTCGATCATCGTTCAGCTGATGACCTCTATGGTCCCAGCCCTTGAGCAGATGAAGAAAGAAGGCGCGCAGGGCCAGAAAAAGATCAACCAGTACACCCGTTATGGTACAGTCGCTTTGGCCACTGTACAGGCTTACGGTTTGTCTGTTGGCTTGTTCAGCGGTGACTTCGTTCAGGACGGCATTACACAGTCTTACTTTATCTTCTCGTGCATGATCACTTTGGTCGGTGGTACAATGTTCCTGATGTGGTTGGGTGAGCAAATCACTGCACGCGGTATCGGCAACGGTATTTCCTTGATCATCTTCGTGGGCATTATCGCTGAAGTTCCAGCCGCATTGGCACAATTCTTTGCGTCCGGTCGTTCTGGTGCAATCAGCCCCGGTGTTATCATTGGTGTGATTGTTATGGTAATCGGCACGATCGCATTCGTTGTGTTCATGGAACGCGCATTGCGCAAGATCCACATCCAATACCCACGTCGTCAAGTTGGCATGAAGGTATACGATGGCGGCTCCAGCCACTTACCAGTCAAGGTTAACCCAGCTGGCGTTATTCCTGCGATTTTCGCAAGCTCATTGTTGTTGCTTCCGGTGACAATCAGCACATTCTCTGGCAACTCTACTAGCCCAGTGATGTCATGGATGCTCGCGAACTTTGGTCCCGGTCAACCGTTGTACCTCTTGTTCTTCATCGCGATGATCGTGTTCTTTGCTTATTTCTACACATTCAACGTTTCGTTCAAACCTGATGATGTTGCAGACAACCTTAAAAACCAGAACGGTTTTGTTCCAGGTATCCGCCCAGGTAAGAAGACTGCGGAATATCTCGAGTACGTCGTGAACCGCGTTCTTGTTCTTGGTGCAGCTTATCTTGCGGCCGTCTGTGTGCTACCAGAAATTCTACGTGGCCAATTCGCGATCCCGTTCTACTTCGGTGGGACATCGGTCTTGATTGTTGTATCTGTGACTATGGATACAATTCAACAAGTGCAAAGCCACCTGCTTGCTCAACAGTACGAAGGCTTGATTGAAAAATCGAACCTACGTGGCAAAGGTAAAACACGCAAAAAACGGAGCCCGATCCGCAAATGAATATTATCCTGCTTGGACCGCCAGGTGCGGGTAAAGGGACGCAAGCGCGTCATCTGGTCGAAACACGCGGCATGGTGCAACTGAGCACTGGTGATATGTTGCGCGCTGCCAAAGACAGCGGATCTGAGATGGGCAGAGTTGTTGCTGATGTCATGGCCCGCGGTGCTTTGGTTACGGATGAAATCGTGATCGGACTAATCCGTGAGCAACTGAACACAGTTAAGGCCAACGGCTTTATCTTTGACGGTTTCCCACGGACCTTGGCCCAAGCGGATGCTCTGACCCAGCTGTTGACCAATGAAGGCGAAAGCCTTGATGCGGTTATAGAGATGGAAGTGGACGATACGGCACTGGTTGCACGCATCACAGCGCGTTCAACATGTGGCAACTGTGGTGAGGTCTACAACGACAACACCAAACCAGAGCCAGCTGATGGTAAATGTTCCAACTGTGGTGAAGCTGGGCAATTCCAACGCCGTGCTGACGACAATGAGGAAAGCCTTAAAACGCGCCTCATGGAGTATTACAAAAAGACATCACCGCTCATTGGCTATTACTATGCCAAAGGGATGCTGAACCGGATTGATGGTTTGGGTGATATCGAAGCCGTGCAAGGCGATGTTGCTGCGGTATTGGATACTTAACTAGGGTCACCCATTGTCGTGGCGCAAACTGTTCAGAACAAGGAACGTGACAATCAAATGGGTTTTCAGAATAGTTTTGTGAATTGCAGCGTTGATCGCTGCAATTTTCGTTTCTGCTATGCTGATGGGAACATCAGAGCGGCCAATCTCCGACCGTTTGGCGGAATTTCATGAAACCACGCTGAGTGTCGCGCATCGTAATGCGTCGCTTTCAGTCTTCATGTGGTATCTGGCGTCTAGCGATCAGGTGCCCGAACTGATTGGGCAAAACGCTCTTTTCTGTGGTTTCTACGCCTACCGCGACGGCACTATAAATTCTGAACCGAAACCAGTGGTTCTTCTTTTCCACGGATCGGGCGGGAATGCGAAGGGCATCGGATGGCTAGCAAGTGACCTTGCCACACGCGGATTTGTTGTGCTGCGGTTAATCATCCGGGCATGGCATCACGCGATAGCCTACCATCCGCGACTATTCTTATTTTGGAACGACCTGACGATTTAAAGGCGCTGCTGGATTTTTCTCAAGCAGACATAACCCTTGGTGTAACAGTCGAAAATGGATCGCGTTGGTGCGGTCGGGTTCTCACTTGGTGTCTATAGCGTCCTAGGGCTTGGCAGTGACGAAGTTTCAAAAGCAGGATTTATAAATTATTATGATCGATTTCCTGATAAAACCGATTGCGAATGGATGAACGCGTCTGGCCTTGATCTTAATACGATTGACGAAATCCGCTATGAGTCTTCAAACCTCGATCCGCGGGTTGGGGCGATCCTCTCTATTGGCCTGCGTTGCCTCAAGCATTAAAAGCTGATGAGTTAAGTGCCGTCACCGCTGCCACCTGGATCGTGCAACTTGCCGAAACAGAAACGATACCTGACGGTTTGCGTTGCCATAAGGCGGCAATGCAGCTTGTCAAAGGCAAGAGGGTGGTTGTGCCTAACATCTATCACTTCGCCTTGTTGGCGGAATGCAGCCGTCTTGGTAAAGTAGTGATTTCAGTAGGCAGCGAAGAAAACATCTGTTCTGACCAAGGCAGACGTGACAGGGGTAAGGTTCATACAGAGCTACAACAGATCATAGGTGGCTTTTTGATGGATAAACTAGGCGCATCAAACTAGCTCACGGCCCTTGACGCATACAACAAAAGCCAATAATCAGCCGTATCTCTAGCGAGAATCAAACCGTGTGGCGGACTGTGTCCAAAATACGGGATCACCTGATCAGCTAAGGTCCGCTGGTATTCATACCATCGGGCTTCTGTTGTGAAAAAAGGGTCCGGAACTACGGACCCGCAACTAAAAGGAATTGCACACGTGGCACGTATTGCCGGCGTAAACATCCCGACTGCAAAGCGGGTTCCAATCGCCCTAACATATATCACCGGTATCGGTACAACTTCAGCTCAAGCAATCTGCGAAGCTGTTGGCATTGACGCGACTCGTCGCGTTAACGAATTGTCTGATGACGAAGTTCTAAAAGTTCGTGAACATATCGACGCAAACTACACTGTTGAAGGTGACCTGCGCCGTGACACGACAATGAACATCAAGCGTCTTATGGACCTTGGTTGCTACCGTGGCTTGCGTCACCGTCGTAACCTTCCTGTTCGTGGTCAGCGCACGCACACTAACGCTCGTACTCGCAAAGGCCCTGCAAAGGCCATTGCTGGTAAGAAGAAATAAGGGAGCTCTGATTAATGGCACGTGAAAAAGTTCGCGCGAAGAAAAAAGAGCGCAAAAATATCGCCGCAGGTGTGGTGCATGTTAACTCTTCTTTCAACAACACAAAAATCTTGATCTCAGACGTTCAAGGTAACGCAATTGCATGGTCTTCTGCCGGCACGATGGGCTTCAAAGGCTCACGTAAATCCACGCCATATGCGGCGCAGATGGCTGCTGAAGATGTGGCTAAGAAAGCTCAAGATCACGGCGTGAAAACGCTTGAAGTTGAAGTTCAAGGCCCAGGCTCTGGTCGTGAAAGCGCACTTCGCGCTTTGGCTGCTGCTGGTTTCAACATCACATCTATCCGTGACGTTACACCAATGGCTCACAACGGTTGCCGCCCACCAAAGCGTCGTCGCGTTTAAGCTATTTATTTCGGTTGGGGCCGCGTGATTTATGCGGCCCCAATCCGCATTTCTGAAACCTCGGGCGCTTTTGTCTTTGGGACATGAGGCAAAAGCTAGAATGGAGGGACGTATGATCCACAAGAATTGGGCTGAGTTGATCAAGCCACAACAATTGGAAGTAAAGCCAGGTAACGACCCTGCGCGCCAAGCAACAGTTGTTGCTGAGCCGCTGGAACGTGGCTTTGGTTTGACAATGGGCAATGCCTTGCGTCGCGTATTGATGAGCTCGCTTCAGGGCGCAGCAATCACTTCTGTACAAATCGACAATGTTCTTCACGAATTCTCCAGCGTTGCTGGCGTACGCGAAGATGTCACAGACATCGTTTTGAACCTCAAGCAGGTTGCCCTGCGTATGGAAGTTGAAGGACCTAAGCGTCTTTCTATCTCCGCAAAAGGTCCAGGCGTTGTAACAGCAGGCGACATCAGCGAATCCGCTGGTATCGAAATCCTCAACCGTGATCACGTCATTTGCCACCTAGACGATGGTGCAGATGTATTCATGGAGCTGACTGTGAACACTGGCAAAGGCTATGTCGCTGCTGACAAAAACAAGCCAGAAGATGCACCAATCGGTCTTATTCCGATCGATGCGATCTACTCGCCTGTTAAGAAAGTTTCTTATGACGTCCAGCCGACCCGCGAAGGTCAAGTGTTGGATTATGACAAACTTACCATGAAGATCGAAACAGATGGCTCCATCACGCCGGACGACGCTGTAGCATTTGCTGCACGTATCCTGCAGGACCAGCTTGGGATCTTTGTGAACTTTGACGAGCCAGAATCAGCGTCCCGCGCGGACGAAGATGACGGTCTTGAATTCAACCCGTTACTTCTTAAGAAAGTTGACGAGTTGGAATTGTCTGTTCGTTCGGCAAACTGCCTTAAGAACGACAACATCGTTTACATCGGCGATTTGATCCAAAAGACCGAAGCAGAAATGCTGCGCACACCAAACTTTGGCCGCAAATCTTTGAACGAGATCAAAGAAGTGTTGTCAGGGATGGGTCTGCACCTAGGCATGGACGTAGAGGACTGGCCACCGGACAACATCGAAGATTTGGCTAAAAAGTTTGAAGACAACTTTTAAGTAATATCGGTGCGGCGGGCCATGTGCTCGCCACACCAAACCGGTCTTGTATAAGTGTTTGCACCTACGTAATACCGACACGACACCGGCGTTATACCGATACTGGATCTAGCGTCATACGATGGGCATCTGCCCCAAGGAGAGTCAGCGACACGCATCGCGGGCCAGACAAAGTAAAAACGCTCGTAGAGAGCACATTTGGAGATTAAGACTATGCGTCACGCACGTGGATACCGCCGCCTGAACCGTACACACGAACACCGTAAAGCGTTGTTCTCAAACATGGCTGGCTCGCTCATTGAACATGAGCAAATCAAAACAACTTTGCCAAAGGCAAAAGAACTGCGCCCAATTATCGAAAAGATGATTACATTGGCGAAACGTGGCGATCTACACGCCCGTCGTCAGGCTGCTTCTAAGCTCAAGCAAGACCAATATGTTTCGAAATTGTTCGACATCTTGGGCCCACGCTACAAAGACCGCCAAGGTGGTTATGTTCGTGTTCTCAAAGCTGGTTTCCGTTATGGCGACATGGCACCGATGGCGATCATCGAATTTGTTGACCGCGACCGCGATGCTAAAGGCGCAGGTGACAAAGCACGTGTAGCTGAAGAAGCAAACGCGGAATAAGAATTAGGCAACCTTCTATGTTGCTTTCAAAGCCCTCGCTGTTTCAGCGGGGGCTTTTTGTATTTCTGCTTTCGTGGCAGGGGTTGCATGACCTGCAGGGCCTGCGCATATAATTTAGTATGAAATACTTTATTGCATTGGTCGTCGCTCTTGGTTTTTCCGCACCTGTGTGGGCAGAGCAAAAAGTTCCCCAGTCGCAAATGGAAATACAACTTAGCTTTGTGCCGCTGGTGAAACAGGCTGCACCGGCCGTGGTGAATATCTATGCCACACGCGTGACCGAGGCGCGCGGAAATAGCTTTCTGGACGACCCATTTTTTCAGCGGTTCTTTGAGGGTGCTACACCTAAACCACGGGCGCAAAATTCATTGGGCTCTGGCGTGATCCTATCGCCTAATGGGATTGTTGTGTCCAACTATCACGTGGTTGGTATGGCAACTGACATTCGCGTTGTTCTTAATGATCGGCGTGAATATTCTGCCCGTGTTCTGCTGGGGGACAAGGAAAGCGATCTTGCAATCCTGCAGCTTGAAGATGCGAGCGACTTGCCCAGTCTCGCACTGCGCACCAGCGACGATGTACAAGTCGGTGAGTTAACCCTCGCAATCGGAAATCCCTTTGGTGTGGGCCAGACTGTCAGCAGCGGTATCATCTCTGGCTTAGCGCGTTCAGGTGGCTCTGGCGGCAGTGGTACAGGCTATTTCATCCAGACAGATGCGCCCATCAATCCTGGGAATTCTGGTGGTGCGTTGATCGATATGGCCGGTCATTTGATAGGCGTCAATACATCTATCTTAACCAGATCAGGTGGGTCTAATGGGATTGGGTTTGCAATACCCTCAGACCTTGTTGCGGAGTTTGTCACTCAGGCCAAAGCAGGCAGCGAAAGATTTCACCGTGCTTGGGCAGGTGTGTCTGGTCAGGTTATGGACTACGATATGGCGGCGTCCTTTGGTCTTGATCGATCAGGGGGGATCATCATAATTGAACTTCATCCAGCCAGCCCATTTGGTGCGGCAGGTTTCGAAGTTGGTGACGTGATTACAGCTGTCGATGGTCAACCGGTAATTTCCGGTGGTGAGATGTTGTTTCGAATGAGTGTGGGGGGCATTGGCAATACTGCTGTGGTAACTCGTACCCGAAATGGCGAAGCGTCTGATGTCACGGTTAAGTTGATTTCAGCACCCGACTACCCGCCACGCGATTTTATTAT
>JABGTH010000270.1 GCA_018647275.1 Paracoccaceae bacterium | reverse complement strand
GCCTCGCGGTGCCCCTTTTCTTTTGGTCGCCTTTTCGCTTGAGAATGATAGCACAGATCGTGCTCACATTGATGAACAAAGCTTTTTACCATCGATTGGTCAGCAGCCCCTAGTCCAACCACAACAGATTATGAAGATATGCGCGGCGTGTTGCATTGGGATTTGAATGTCAAGCAGGCACCACACAATCTGTGAACCTAAAGACAAAGATCACATGGCGTGAAGGAATGGTCCCTCGTTGAATTGAACGCAAGCCCCACATATAAAGTGGGGCTTATTTTCTAAACTGCCTGAAATTCTTTGACGGTAGGGTTGTAAGATTCTAATCCACCTTCGCCGATATCCGTCCAAAGTCCATGCATCGACAAAACGCCTTTATCGACGCGTTCTTTGATGAACGGGAAAGTCATTAGGTTTTCTAAGGATGTTACCACGGAGTGTTTCTCCAACTGGCGCGCTTGTGCTTCTGGATCAGTTTCATCCGCAACCAGTCCGTATTTAGGGCGCAGAATATCCATCCAACGACCCACAAAACTTGCCTTTTCTTCCAGCTCGGGCGCATTGCCTTTGCACATGTCGATACAGCCCTGAACACCACCACAATTTGAATGCCCAAGAACAATCAAATGGGCCACATTCAACGCAGTTACAGCATATTCAATTGCAGCGCTGGTACCGTGATAATCGCCATCTGGCTTAAAGGGTGGGACTAAGTTGGCAATGTTACGGTGGATAAAAAACTCACCCTGATCAGCACCGAAAATAGACGTCACATGAACACGGCTGTCACAGCACGAGATCACCATTGCGCGGGGGCGCTGACCCTCGGACGCTAGACGGCGATACCATGCTTGGTTCTCAGAATAGGTTGTCGCCTTCCAACCATGGTAACGCTGTAACAGATATGACGGCAATGGTTTCGCTTGATCCATTTTCTTTTCCCAACTTCAAAAAAACTTTCACCGTAAATAGCCCGTATTCGCGACGAATTCGAGGGAAAAGATCAAATCCGCTAACCAAATGAGAAGGGTATATTGCGATCTTTAGTTAAGCTGTGAGGGCTTAATCAAAGGTGAGTGGAATCAAGCAAGTGACAAAAATAGTACCAAGGGAAGCGGCCAACGTCGACCAAGACCGATTAAGCGCCTTGTATTTACAACTGGGTCAAGCAGACGCAGACGATGTTGTTTGCCGCGTAGTATAAGAACTGGCATTGCGCCTATCAAATTGCGACCGTCTATACAGGGACTTAGCATTGGAGGAGTTGCGCAAAGACGTTCGATCTTTGATCGCGATCGCAGATCAAATCGGAATGTCCGACGTTTCCGTGGTCGCGGGGCATGTCACTGCCTGTATCGATAACGAGGATGCAACCGCACTTGCATCCACATTCGCCCGATTGTTGCGGATTGGTGAGAAATATTTGTCCACAATGTGGGATTCACAGGACAGCATCATCTGGACCTGCTTGCAGCTAATGTTACAGCCGTTAGGCTAGGTTAAAATTGACCTTGAAAGGTGCCCAATGTCTGTTCAATTCGCTACTGCTACGTCCACTTCAATTCCAGTCCACGTCATTGACCAAAATAATCTTGACGCTTGGACATCGCAGCAAACGCCAATGACACAGGCATGGGTGTTGGCGAACGGGTTTAATGCCGGCTTGTATCAGGCATTGGTTGTACCATCATCCGACGGCAACCCATTGATGGCCTTGGCTGGTTACGGGAACTCCGCAACCCGCAAGCGTGGTCGTTTTCATTTGGCAGGTGCTGCAGGAAAGTTACCCGAAGGAATATACCACATCGCGTCTGGTATTGCTGATCCGAACCTAGCCCACGAAGCACTCGGATGGTTATTACAGTCTTATCGGTTCGACCGCTACAAGTCAGTCCCTGCAATGAAAGCGCAACTTGTCGCTCCCGAAGGCGTGGATGTTGAAGAAATTACGGCGCTGGCACAAAGCGAGGCTTTGACAAGGAACCTGATTAATACCCCCGCCTCAGACATGGGACCGCCGCAACTAGAGCAGGCCGCACGTACACTAGCCCAAGAATTCGGCGCATCCATTGACGTTATTGTAGGCGACGACTTGTTAACCCAAAACTTGCCAATGATTCACACGGTTGGTCGTGCTGCAGATCGCGCGCCACGTTTGATTGATATGCGCTGGGGAAGTAAGGGGCCAACACTTACCTTAGTCGGAAAAGGCGTTTGTTTTGATACTGGTGGTCTAAATATCAAACCCGGTGGCTCAATGGGCCTGATGAAGAAAGACATGGGTGGGTCTGCTGCTGTGCTAGGTTTAGCGCGTATGATCATGGCGACTGATCAAACGATCCAATTGCGCGTACTTCTTCCAGCTGTTGAAAACTCAATCTCTGCCAATGCATTTCGACCTCAAGATATTCTGACGTCTCGAAAAGGTCTAACCGTCGAAATCAACAACACCGACGCTGAGGGACGTTTGGTTTTAGCTGACGCGCTGGCACTCGCTGATGAAGAAAAACCTGATCTAATTATCTCAATGGCGACACTTACTGGCGCTGCCCGTGTTGCCGTTGGACCAGACTTGTCCCCTTACTTTACAGATAACTCTAGACTTGCGAGTGCACTTGAATCAGCTGCGAAAAGCCATGCTGATCCTGTATGGAGGCTGCCATTTCATGAGCCATATGAAGCTATGATTGAGCCCGGTATCGCTGACCTCGACAATGCCCCAAAAGGAGGATTCGCAGGGTGCATAACCGCAGCACTTTTCCTACGCCGTTTTGTGACAGAGACACCGCGATACATGCATTTTGACATTTATGGCTGGCAACCCAATGCTGCACCAGCTCGTCCAAAAGGCGGCGTGGGGCAGGCAACTCGTGCATTGTTTGAAGCACTTAAAACTGCGCTCTGACGATGACTGACCCACGCACCAGACCAGACCCAAATATTAGTTCAAAACGAACACCAGCAAGCGTATCTGTGCCCATTTCTGATCTAAACAGGCACACTGGGCACAAGCGCGATCGACAAGTGTTGCTTGGAGAGCGAGTAACCATCTTGGGAAGCGTGGATGGGCATTCCTACGTTGTTACGGAGAAGGATAACTACGTAGGTTTTATAAACAGTAGTCACTTATGCGCCAACGATCCCACAACGCACCGCATTAGCGCGTTGGCAAGCCACACTTACGGCAAAGCCTATATGAAATGGGCTGATCACATTTCTTAAATGTCATGGTTCTTTGGTAAGGGTTACGGGAGAGACCGAGAAGTTTGCAAAGACAGAAATACGGCATATGTCGAAGCCGCTGAGCTGTTTTTGGGCACACCCTATCTATGGGGCGGCAACTCGAACACAAGCATTGATTGTTCTGGCTTGGTACAGGCCGCACTTACGGCAAGTGGCATCCCCTGCCCTGGGGACAGTGATCAGCAAGAAAAGCAATTAGCATAAACCGTATCACCCAATTCTCGCATTAAATCCGGCCTTTATATTTTGGAAAGGGCACATTGCACTTGCAGTAGATGCTAACACCTTAATCCATGCAAATGCGTTTCATATGGCGTGCGCTTACGAACCACTTCATGCTGCAATCAAACGGATCAAAGACCAAGGAGACGGTGACATTACCGCACACAAACGGCTATTCTCAGTCAACTGAGCGAATTAACTTACGCTCTAACACACGCAGAACTGTCTTTAGATCTTGGCCGCGACGCAGAACCTGGCCATCCATCCCGATGACTGCGAACATCCCTTGTTTATCGCGAAGCTTTGGCCGTTTCTCGATCCGATACATAGGATTCTCAGCGGTACGCCGAAAGATTGAAAACACGGCAACTTCGCGCAATGAAGAAATGCCATAGTCCCGCCACTCTCCTGCAGCCACCATCCGTCCATACAAGGATAGGATCGGAGCAAGCTCGGTCCGGTGAAACGAAACCTGCGGAGGAGGAATTTCTCGTAGATGCGGAGAGGAAATCTGGGCAGCCATAATCTACATTTGCGTTATTTCGCGTTCAAATCAAGGGGATCAGATCGTTCAATTATCCACACTTGAATACGTTACACATTCTGCGCAAGATATTTCAAACGGAAACATGACCTGCAGGAGCAGACATTGACCCCACAAGACCGCGCCAAGAAATGTGCAGAACTGATGTATGCGCAAGATGCCACGACCCAAGGGTTAAAAATGGCAATTGAACATGTAGATGTTGGTACCGCTACCATGTCGATGGATATCCAACCACATATGCTAAACGGTCACGGTATTTGTCATGGCGGATATATCTTTACCCTCGCCGACAGTGCCTTTGCTTTTGCCTGTAATACTTACAACCAACTTACAGTCGCTCAGCAAAACCAAATAACCTATGTTCACGCAGGCAAACTTGGTGAACGCCTAATCGCCAGAGCAACTGAAACGTCAAAAACAGGTCGATCAGGTACCTACGATGTTATTGTTACGGGCGAAGCAGGCCGCATGGTTGCGCTATTTCACGGCCTGTCCCGCACAATTAAGGGCCAACATTTCCCTGAACCAGCAGATTGCAACGGAGACGCTTGATGAAAGACCTAACGCCCGCCAAATCGTCACTTGATCCCATTGAAATCGCCAGCCGTGATGAGATCGAGACACTTCAACTCGAGCGCTTAAAATGGTCGCTGCGCCATGCCTATGAAAACGTGCCTTTTTACAAAACATCATTTGATGATGCAGGTGTGCATCCTGACGATCTAAAATCGCTAAGTGATCTTTCGAAATTTCCGTTTACCGTAAAACAAGATCTACGCGCCAATTACCCTTTCGGAATGTTTGCTGTGCCACGCGAACAAGTTGCACGCATCCACGCCTCATCGGGCACAACAGGCCAGCCGACGGTTGTTGGCTACACACAAAATGACCTTGATGTTTGGGGTTCAGTCGTTGCGCGTTCATTGCGTGCGTCAGGCCTGAGACCTGGTGATATGCTGCATAACGCATATGGGTATGGGTTGTTTACTGGCGGATTGGGCATCCATTTGGGCGCTGACGCCCTAGGCCTCAGCACCGTTCCAATTTCAGGAGGTATGACACCCCGCCAAGTACGCTTGATAAATGACTTCAAGCCAAACGGAATAACAGTCACTCCGTCCTACGCCCTTTCTATTTTGGATGAATTCGCAGCACAAGGTTTAGACCCACGCGATTGCTCTTTGGATGTTGGCATCTTTGGCGCCGAACCATGGACCAACGCGATGCGCCACGAGATCGAACAGACCTTTGATATGCACGCAGTCGACATCTATGGGTTAAGCGAAATCATGGGCCCCGGCGTCGCGAACGAATGCGTCGAAACCAAAGACGGCTTACACATTTGGGAAGATCACTTTTACCCTGAGATTATCAACCCAGAGACAGGAGAGCTGGTCGAAGACGGCGAGCAGGGTGAGCTGGTTTTCACCTCATTGACCAAAGAAGCATTTCCAATCATCCGATACCGCACACGCGACTTGACTCGACTCCTAGAAGGAACTGCGCGCAGCATGCGGCGGATGGAAAAGGTAACGGGCCGTTCCGATGATATGATTATCTTGCGAGGGGTGAACGTATTCCCGACGCAAATCGAAGAAGCCTTGATGGGGACGCCTGGCCTTGCCCCACATTTTCAGATTGAACTAAGCAAACCTGATCGCATGGATCAAATGCGTATTGTGACAGAAGTCGCAGATTCTGCGCTAGGGCAAGAGGCTCGCGAAACCGCTGGTCGTTCCTTAGCTTCTGCAATCAAACAGTCTGTTGGTATCAGCGTTAAGATCGACGTTTTGGATACTGGGGGTGTCGCACGCTCCGAAGGCAAAGCGGTACGCATATTGGACAATCGCCCGAAGTCTTAACTATTAAAATTCATGCACCCCACATTGCCAGACCGATCACTGGCGGCATAAGTTAACGTTATGCTCATGATTTTGTTGCAAACGTTACCATTCTTCGCAATCATAGCGTTAGGCTATGGGGCCGGACGTACGGGTTTTTTCAATGAAGACGCTACAAGATATCTGACTAAATTCGTGTTCTTCTTTGCCCTTTCTGCTATGATTTTCCGATTTGCAGCAAACATCGAATTGTCCGAAGTATGGGATGCTCGGCTCATCGCAGCTTATCTTTGGGGCACCGCATTCGTTTATGGAATCGCAACGATTGTGGGATTCCTGCGCAACTTGAATGTCGCCACCAACGCAATCGAAGCGCAATGTGCTGTGATCGGAAATATTGGATTTCTAGGCCTCCCGATGCTGACCTTGATTTTGGGTGAAGCAGCTATTGGACCAATCATGATGATGCTAGCTGTTGATCTGATCATCTTCTCATCGCTGGTCGTGATCCTTGTCACTGGATCACAAGATAGCCAGATGTCGATACGCATCTTAAAAACTGTTGGCTTAGGGTTGATTAAAAACCCCATGATCGTTGCAATGACACTAGGGCTTTTGTGCTCTGGCTTCGATGTAACGATCCCCGTCCCTCTCAACGAATTCCTTGCAATCCTTGGCGGTGCTGCAACCCCTGGGGCATTGTTTGCAATCGGCGCATCCCTTGCCACGAAATCAGCCGAACGTATTGCAGTCGCTGGCTGGCTAACTTTTTGTAAATTGGTCCTGCATCCTGCCTTCGTCGCATTTGGTGCGCTCTTCCTTTTTTCGGTTGATCCTTACAGCGCAGCGGTTTTGATTGCCGCCGCATCGCTACCTGTCGCTGGAAACGTATACATGTTGGCACAGCACTACAGCGTAGCTCCACAAAGAGTTTCAGCCGCAATTCTGGTTTCAACTGCGATAAGTATTTTCACCGTCAGTTTGGTCATTGGGTGGGTAACTAACTCTTAGTCTCAATCAATCATAAATGCGCTCTCAAAAGGGACCTGCACTTTACCAAACCCACGCTAACCGCTAGCGATGTACATAACAGCCGTAAGGAGAAAATGATGAAGACCGTTTCCGAGAACACCTGCTTTGGTGGCACCCAAGGCGTCTACACTCACACGTCAAAATCCTGCGCATGTGACATGACATTTGGGGTGTTCCTGCCTGTCGAAGCAAAAGACGGACCGGTTCCCGTGCTTTGGTATCTTTCTGGCCTTACTTGCACACACGAAAACGCAATGTCCAAAGCTGGCGCGCAGGTTTGGGCCGCGGAACATGGAATCGCATTGATTTTCCCAGACACTTCCCCCCGCGGCAAGAGTGTTACAGATGACGAAAGTTATGACCTTGGCCAAGGTGCTGGATTTTACGTCAATGCAACCCAAGACCCATGGAAATCGAATTTCCAAATGTGGGATTACATCACCGAAGAGTTGCCAGCATTGATCGCAGAAAATTTCAGCATCGATATGGAACGTCAATCAATAACTGGTCACTCAATGGGTGGCCATGGCGCATTGACCATGGCGATGGGTTTGCCGGGCCACTACCGCTCAGTTTCCGCCTTTGCACCAATCTGCAGCCCAACCACAGCTGATTGGGGACGCAAGCAACTGACCGCATATCTTGGCACAGACGAAACCACATGGGCCGCACATGACGCGAGCCTCATGATGGAAAAAGTCGGCTTTGATGGCCCTGTCCTAATCGACACAGGCACCAAGGATCAATTCATCGATTTTCTAAAACCCGAAGCGCTTTTTAACGCCATTGCAAAACGTCGCCAAGAAGCCACCCTGCGCCTACAACCAGGTTACGACCACAGCTATTTCTTTGTTTCAACGTTCATCGAAGACCACGTCGCCTTCCATGCTGACGCTCTGTATACGGATTAATCAATGAGCCATTATGACCTTATAATCATCGGTTCCGGCCCATCCGGCCGTTCTGCCGCAATCCAAGCTGGCAAACTAAAACGCCGCGTTTTAGTTATCGATCGCAAAGACCGTGTTGGCGGCGTTTCCGTACACACTGGCACCATCCCATCCAAGACCCTGCGCGAAACGGTATTGAACCTTTCAGGATGGCGCGAGCGCAGCTTTTACGGTCGCTCGTACCGCGTAAAGCAAGAGATCAAAGCAGAAGATCTAAAGGGGCGCTTGCACATGACCCTCGACCACGAAGTCGATGTTCTAGAGCACCAGTTCAATCGTAACCACGTTGAGACATTACACGGCGCAGCTCACTTCATAGATGCGAACACAATCGAGGTGGAGACGGAAGCGGGTGAAAGCACAACGCTGACTGCCGACAAGTTCTTAATCTCAACCGGCACAAAGACATACCGCCCAGATTATATACCGTTCAACGGTACGACCATTCTCGACAGCGATGAATTCCTAGACATGGCGCAAATCCCACGTAGCCTAATTGTTGTTGGAGCAGGCGTCATCGGCGTTGAATATGCATCTATGTTTGCTGCCCTCGACATTAGCGTAACGCTCATTGAACCACGTGATACCTTCCTAGATTTCATCGACAAAGCGATTATCCAAGATTTCACCCATCAGATCAAAGAGAACGGTGTAGATTTACGCCTTGGCTCTGCAATTGAAAAAGTTGAGGACGCAGGCGACCACGTCGAAGTTACACTAGAAAATGGCCGTCACATTCGCGGCGAAATGCTGCTGTTTGCTGCGGGCCGTATGGGTGCGACAGACAAATTGGAACCAGGGGCTGCTGGCTTAGAAACCGACCACCGCGGCCGTATCGAAGTCGACCGCAAGACCTATCAAACCTCGGTCCCTCATATCTATGCTGCTGGTGACGTAATCGGCCACCCATCACTTGCCTCCACCTCGGGTCAGCAAGGTCGCGTTGCGGCTTGTCACGCACTGGACACTCCGACGTTGGGCGAAAGCGCTTGGTTCCCTTATGGGATTTATTCGGTTCCAGAAATTTCCACCTGCGGCATGTCAGAAGAAGAGATGCAAGAACGCGAGATCCCATACGAAATCGGCGAAGCACGTTTTCGCGAAACATCACGTGGGCACATTATGGGTCTTGAACACGGAATGCTGAAGATGCTGGTTTCCCTCAAAACACGTCGTGTACTAGGGGTGCAAATCGTTGGCGAAGGTGCAACTGAGCTGATCCACATCGCTCAGGCTGTTTTAAACCTCAAAGGGACTGTAGACTATTTCGTTCAGAACACCTTCAACTATCCAACTTTGGCAGAGGCCTATAAGATTGCTGGTCTCGATGCATTTAATCGCATGCCGATTCCGGACGAATTCAAAACACCAAGGAAGAAATCCAAAAAATGAGTCTCTATATTGACGCGGATGCTTGCCCTGTGAAGGCCGAAGCCGAAAGGGTGGCAACGCGACACGCATGTAAGATGTTCGTAGTTTCAAACGGCGGCTTACGCCCATCAGCCAATCCATTGGTCGAAACAGTCATTGTGGCCGATGGTCCAGACATTGCGGATATGTGGATCGCTGATCGTTGTGGGCCAGGCGATGTTGTTGTCACAGGCGACATTCCATTGGCCGCAAAATGTGTTGAGGCTGGTGCCAGTGTTCTTAAGCACAACGGCGAGGCATTGAACCAAGCCAACATTGGCAACATCCTTGCTACACGTGACTTAATGGCTGACCTACGCGCTGCCGATCCATTTCGCCAAGGCGGCGGAAAAGTATTTTCAAAGACAGACCGATCCCGGTTTTTAGAAGCACTTGAACGCGAACTGCGCGCGGCTGCGAAACAACAATAGGAAGACCTCCATGACAATCAAAGCCGTCGTTTTTGACATTGGAAATGTATTCATTGGCTGGCAGCCCGAACAGTTTTTTGACAGCGTTATTGGCGAAGAACGCCGTTGCGGTTTTTTTGCCGCTGTTGATTTGCACGGGATGAACGACCGGATTGATGCCGGAGCACCGTTTGAAGAGACGCTGGAGCAAACAGCGAAAGACAACCCAGACTGGGCTGATGAGCTACAAATCTGGCATGACCGTTGGATTGAAATGGCCGCCCCTTTGATCCCGCATTCAGAACGTCTGATGTATGCATTGCAGGCCAAAGGCATTCCAGTTTTCT
>JABGTH010000064.1 GCA_018647275.1 Paracoccaceae bacterium | reverse complement strand
TCAGCATGCACAACTGATCCAAATCGCCTTCCGGCATTGGGATCAAATGACGGATGTCAGCCACAATTTCCGTAACCCACGTGCCAACGCCAGCAGGCAGTAGCACCAGCTGACCCACGTTTACACCTGCACCATTTACTTCAACAACGCGGCCTAATCCCTCATTCCCTGCAGTGGCAGGCAGCGGTGGACGCACGCCGTAGTTTCCTGATATTTGGATCAAATCGCTTGGATTGATAGGCGCACGCAACACATCAACACGCGCCTGTCCGTCTGTCAGGATCACTTGCGGTTCTTCCACCACTTTGAGCACTTCGATTGGGTTGCCAAACTCCTCATAGATCACTTTTTTCATCACGCTGTCCTTGGATTGTTTGAACCAATTATGCCGACAGACATCACAGGATACCATCCGAAACCTGACATTATCTGCCCAAGCATTTAACGCAAAAAGACCGGACACAAAGGTCCGGCCCAGTTTTGGGAGGTGCACGTTTTAACCCGAACGTGCAGCGGGAACTGTTTAAGACATCAAACGATAGCCGCCTGATTCCGTGACCAAGAGCCGAACATTAGAGGGATCAGGTTCGATCTTTTGGCGCAGGCGGTAAATATGTGTCTCAAGCGTGTGAGTCGTAACACCAGCATTGTAGCCCCACACTTCGTGCAGCAAGATATCACGCGGGACCACATCTTCTGTTGAACGGTATAGAAACTTCAGGATGTTTGTTTCTTTCTCGGTCAGACGAATTTTACTTTCGTCTTCCGTAATCAACATCTTCATCGCTGGTTTAAACGTGTAAGGGCCAAGCGTGAAAATCGCATCTTCTGATTGTTCGTGCTGGCGCAATTGCGCACGCATGCGTGCCAACAAAACAGGAAATTTGAACGGCTTGGTCACGTAATCATTCGCACCCGCATCCAGACCCAAGATTGTATCTGAATCGCCATCATGCCCAGTTAACATCAGAACAGGACATTTAACGCCCTGTTTGCGCATCAAACGGCACAATTCACGGCCATCTGTATCTGGCAATCCAACGTCCAAAACGATCAAATCGTACAGTTCGCCTTTGACCTTTTCCATGGCGTCACTGCCATTGGCTGCTTCAAAAACATCGAAATCTTCGGTCATCAATAACTGTTCGCCCAACGCTTCACGTAGGTCCTCATCGTCATCAACCAGTAGGATTCTTTTCATTTTTGCCATCGATACTTTTCCTTTGTTGCATCTTAGGTGAGCTTTCTCAGCCCAGACAGCAAGCTTTTCTGCATCAGTCTCACGCCCTCGTGTGGGATCAAGGGCAATTGTTTCAATTCAGATCACTTTGGCATAGGTATGCCCTGTGACACGAGAGAAAGTTGTAACATGTCGTTCGCCCCAACCATCATCGAGCGGTTAGCTCGCGCCCGCGCCGACCTGCGTATGGGCGTGCCTGTTGTGCTGTCTGGTGAAACCTCCATTCTGGTTATGGCAACCGAAACGTTAAGCCCCGCACGCCTGAGCGACCTTCACACTTTGGGCGGCGAACCTGTTCTCGCCATCACATCGCGCCGCGCTGAAACATTAAAGGCGCGCGCCTATGACGGTGATTTGGCGCGAATCTTGTTGCCACAGGATGCCACGCTCGCTTTTGTGCAATCCATTGCTGATCCCGCAGATGACCTAAACGCCCCGATGAAGGGCCCATTTACGTCTGCCCGCACAGGTGACGCCGCCCCCCATCGCGCTGCTTTAGCTATAATAAAATCCGCTCGTTTGCTGCCTAGTGCTGTTGTTCTAACGCTGGGCCACGCCGCGCAATTCGCCACAACACACGGCCTAACAATTGTTCCACTGGACCTCGCACGGCAACATCTTGGGGCCACCAGTCCGCTGCATACCGTGGTCCAGGCCCGCCTTCCGATGGACGTGTCCGAAGCGGGTCGCCTTCATATCTACCGCCCCGAAGATGGCGGCGAGGAACACTACGCCATCGAAATTGGCCGCCCCGATCGCAGCGAACCGGTTCTGGCACGTCTTCACTCCGCCTGCTTCACAGGTGATCTGATGGGCAGCCTCAAGTGTGAGTGCGGTCCACAACTGCGCGGCGCACTGGCGCAAATGGGAGCGGAAGGTGCAGGCATTCTGCTTTACCTCAATCAAGAGGGACGCGGCATTGGCCTAGCCAACAAGATGCGCGCCTATTCCCTACAGGATCAGGGTTTTGATACGGTCGAGGCCAATCACCGTCTGGGTTTTGAAGACGACGAACGCGACTTCCGCCTTGGAGCCGATATCCTAAAATCGATGGGATTCAACTCAGTCAGACTCCTAACCAATAATCCCAATAAAGTGGATATGATGAACGCCAGCGGTGTGACCGTGTCTGAACGTGTCCCACTGAAGGTGGGTGAGAACGCCCATAATTCCGCTTATCTGGCGACCAAGGCTGCAAAGTCTGGGCATCTCTTGTAAGCCCAAGTGACCTTGTTCTGACCAGTTGTCGTGTCCGCTATTTGGGGCAAACCTATCCCTGCACCCATCGGTAAAGGTCGCATAAAATCCGACAAACGCGAAGGCGACGACGCAACACAGCGCGGCATTCACCGGATC
>JABGTH010000063.1 GCA_018647275.1 Paracoccaceae bacterium | reverse complement strand
CTGTGATGCCTGAGGTCGCACAGGTCTGGCGCAACAATGAGGCGTCAAACCAACCACAGCGACGCTTGCGGCCCGTTGTGGTGCCAAATTCATGACCCCGTTCGCCAAGGCGTTGACCATCAGCGTCTTCCAACTCAGTCGGGAAAGGCCCTTCACCCACGCGGGTTGTGTAGGCTTTTACGATGCCCAGCACGTAATCGATCGCTGTCGGACCAAGGCCTACGCCCGTGGCCGCCTGCCCTGCAATCACATTAGAGCTGGTGACAAACGGGTAAGTCCCAAAATCAATATCCAGCAATGCGCCCTGCGCACCTTCAAATAAAATCCGTTTACCGGCTTTGCGCTTTTCAGCTAAAACTTTCCAAACAGGTGCCGCGTAAGGCAAAATCTTTGGTGCGATTTCTTGCAACTGCGCCAACAACGCGTCGCGGTCGATTTCTTCAACCCCAAGGCCTTTGCGCAGTGGGTTGTGGTGCTGCAATGCACGATCAACACGCGCTTCCAATGTCGCTGCATCTGCCAAATCAGCAACGCGGATCGCACGACGGCCCACTTTGTCTTCATAAGCCGGTCCAATGCCACGGCCAGTCGTACCAATCTTGGTGCCTTTCGATGCGGCTTCTTCACGCACACGATCCAACTCACCGTGGATAGGGAGGATCAGCGGCGTGTTTTCCGCAATCATTAGGTTTTCTGGGTTAATCTCAACGCCCTGTGCTTCGACCGTCGCGATCTCTTTCATCAGGTGCCATGGGTCCAAAACAACCCCGTTGCCAATGACAGACAACTTACCACCGCGCACAACACCAGATGGCAGCGCGTGTAACTTGTAAACTTTACCATCGATAACAAGCGTGTGGCCTGCATTATGCCCACCTTGGAATCGCGCGATCACATCAGCACGCTCAGAAAGCCAATCGACGATCTTGCCTTTTCCTTCGTCGCCCCACTGAGCTCCGACAACTACTACATTGGCCATGATGCGGTCCTTTTTTCATGCAAACCCGCGACCATATAGACGGCTGTTGGCTTGGGTGAAACCCGATTCTTGTGTTTCTCTTCAATCCATGATGTTCATTTTACCAAAAAGCGATTTGAGGAATGTGTTAAATGTAGTTTGTTTTACGGTGGCTAACGGTTTTGCACTGCTTGCCGCGACATATAATCCGACATCCTATAATTATGTGAAATGGTTTATAACGTAGGCCGAACGCCCCCTATAGCTGTTGGTTCTGGCGGCTTTGCTGCTGTTGATCGGCTACATAATCTATTTACGTGCCACGCTACGCTCAGGTGACGGCTTTGGCATTTTTCTGGTGCTCGCCCTTATTGATGCCTTGCTATGGGTGCTCTATGATTTTTTTGCATTCTTAGCCTCGACAACACTGGGCTGAACGTCTGGCTGGACTTATTGGCCCTCTCCCTCATCTTAAAAGACGGCCTAAGTTCGAGCCACGTGCGCCGTGCCCTCTCTGCTCAGGCCGATATCGATGATGTCGAAAGCTAGGGGCGTTATCCCAGTGAAACCGGTTCACCGTGGGGCGTAGACAGATAGGCCTGCTCCCACGCATTACGCATCTGCGCGACGTCTTGTGGCAACGCGGCCCCTGTCTCGGACAAATACGCCTCTAACGTCTCAAGCCATGCGTCAAAATAATCGTCGCCACCATTAAGGTTTTTATCCACGCCGTGACGTTTCAAGGTCGCGCTAAAGCGATCCGCCCAATCAGGCCACGCAAAACGCCCGACTTCATTAAGGTGAACCGTTAGGGCAAACAACTCAGCGTGCCACCGGGCCTCAAATACGGGTTCAGGGGCGCTCATGTGGCGGCACTCAGATAACTTTGCCACAGATCCAATACGACCTCGTCTTTGGGATGTTCGGGGTTTGCCCACAATTCAGATGCGGCAAACGCAACCGCGTAAAGTGGTTCAGCCGCATCACCCAATCGGTGCGCACTGCTGTCAGGCAAAATATGTGTACCGTGGTTCATCAAGATACGGCCAACGGCCCCAACCGCGTAAGACGGCAGGCGCGTATGCCCGCCATTCACATGGCGATTGCCATTGATCGTGCGGGTGCGCACCATATCGCCAACGCTATATGCAACAGGCACATCGCTGGGACGATCCGCAGGACCACCTGAGGCCAGAACCCCAGCAACCTTATCCGCATCCATCCGCTTGTCCGTCAGATCACTTGATCCAATGGCACAGCCCTGTGCCAACTCTTCGCGGGTAAGCACATTGGCATCCACCAACAGACCCGCCAATCCAGCCATCCATTTCTCGTAATAAGACATGGATGCATAATCGACAGGCGGCAGGCATTCGCGGCCATGACGGCTGATGTCGATATTCCATTTGCCCAAAGCACCTGCGGCCAAGGTCACAGCCAATGCGCGCCCATGCCAGTCTTCGTGGAAAACGGGATCATCTTCAGCCTCAGGCACAATGGCACCATCGCCAAAGCGGCCGCCCATATCGTGAACGCGGCTCATGGTGCGCTCGCCAATCCTGTACCAATCATGCTGTCGCGGGTAATAAGGCCCATCAACGTGGCCTCGTCCATTCCATCCGTACCCTTGGGACGCTGGGGCAGGACCAAATAACGGGTTTCAGCCGTGGAATCCCAAACGCGTACAGACATATCGCTGGGCAAGGTCACGCCAAACTCAGCTAACACTTTGCGCGGCTCACGTACAGCGCGGGCGCGGTAGGCATCAGATTTATACCAAGTGGGTGGAATGCCCAGCAAAGGCCACGGATAGCAGCTGCACAATGTGCACACGACGATGTTGTGCACCTCATCTGTGTTCTCAACCACGATCATATGTTCGCCTTGACGACCGTAATACCCCATCTCAGACACCGCAGCGGTAGCATCCTTCAGCAATGCAGCCTTGAAAGTAGGGTCGGTCCAAGCTTTGGCAACCACATGGGCGCCGTTGCGCGGCCCAATCTTGGTTTCGTATGTTTCGATAATTTCATCCAAGGCCGCAGGATCAATCAACCCTTTTTGGGTCAGGATGGTTTCAAGCGCCTTCACCCGTAAAGCAGGGTCTGGAGGCAACAAAGTGTGCGGGTGATCGTGATCAGCATGGTCATGAGGCATTTTGGGATCATGCAAGGCGCAGTGCGTTCTGTCCAGCTCATTAGCGTCGCGAATTTGATCATTTTACGTTTAGCATTCAGGTTAATCGTGCCCTGTCGTGTTTCATTCACGCAAAAACATGAACAAAAGTGATCGAGATAGCCAGATACCCTGCTGTGATCGCCGCTATTGAGACAACGATTTTAAAAGCTTTTAACCCTCGGTGATCACAGGCATAGGGCGCACCCTTGTTCGACCAAGCAACGACTATGCCTAAAGCCATATATGGGGATTTTTCTTCGTTGCTCGCAATCAAGAATGTTAAACCGAGATAATCGACCGCAGTGCCGAGACTCAGGACAACCCGTCAAAGTTGCACGCCGAAAAGACGAAGTGCAATCCCCTCTTGCGACAGGCGCACCAAAACAATAGATAGCCTCAGAACCTTAGATTAATCACAGGCCCATCATTCATGGAAAACGTTGTTCTCATCATCCACCTAATTCTTGCACTTGGCCTTATCGCCATCGTGTTGATGCAACGTTCTGAAGGCGGTGGCCTTGGTATTGGTGGCGGCGGTGGCGGCGCTCAAGGCGGACGCTCTGCAGCGACTGCACTTGGCAAAGTCACATGGATCTTGGCCATTGGTTTTATCATCACTTCGATCTCACTGACGATCATCGCAGCACAAAAATCATCCGGCGCGTCTGTTTTGGACCGCGTAGGTGGTGCCGCGCCAACTGAGAACAGCACGCCAGCCGCGTTGCCAACAGATGACGGTAGCCTACTGCCACCAGCTGAAGGCGAAAACGCTCCATTAGTCCCATCTGCTGACTAATATCTATACCTTGAGGTGACGGAATTTCCCGCAACATCATGTTGCGGGTCCCTTGCCTTATCCACCCGAATCCTGTTAGGCTTAAATCCCGTGGTACTGTGAATTTCACAGGCAGTTCTGGTGGCCTATCACACCCCAATAATACGACGGGAGAGTCCTTAAATGGCGCGCTATATTTTCATCACCGGCGGTGTTGTGTCTTCACTTGGCAAAGGCCTTGCCTCTGCTGCCCTTGGTGCGCTGCTTCAAGCCCGCGGCTTTTCCGTACGTCTGCGCAAACTTGATCCATACTTGAACGTGGATCCGGGCACGATGTCCCCCTTTGAACACGGTGAAGTGTTTGTGACCGATGATGGGGCCGAAACTGACCTAGATCTAGGCCACTACGAACGCTTCACTGGCGTTCCTGCGCGCAACACGGACTCTGTCAGCTCTGGCCGCATCTATTCCACCGTTTTGGAGAAAGAGCGCCGTGGCGATTATTTGGGTAAAACGATACAAGTTGTGCCCCACGTCACCAACGAAATCAAAGAATTCTTGCACGTTGGCAATGAAGAAGTTGACTTCATGCTGTGCGAAATCGGAGGAACTGTGGGCGACATCGAAGGACTGCCGTTCTTTGAAGCGATCCGCCAGTTCAACCACGACCTGCCACGCGGACAATCCATCTTTATGCACCTGACACTGCTGCCATACCTCGCAGCTTCTGGTGAATTGAAAACCAAACCAACACAGCACTCCGTTAAGGAATTGCAATCCATCGGGATCGCACCTGACATTTTGGTCTGCCGTTCAGAACACCCAATTCCTGAAAAGGAACGTGAGAAGATCGCGCTGTTCTGTAACGTGCGCAAAGAGGCCGTTGTGGCTGCCTATGACCTGGATACCATTTATGACGCACCGCTCGCCTATCACGCTCAAGGGCTGG